>VFGE01000022.1 GCA_009392515.1 SAR202 cluster bacterium
GCAAATAACATCAATTTTATCCCCAACCGCATCAACAATTTCTTGTAGTTGATCAAAAGGTGAGCGTGATCCATCTAGTTGGCGTCCTCCATGATTACTAAGCATTATTGCATCAGCACCTATGTCCACAGCTTTTTTTGCATCTTCAACACTCATAATACCTTTTAAACAAAACCCTTTTTTCCATTTTTTCCTTATAGCAATAGCATCGTCCCAATTCATTGTCTGATCCAACATTTCATTAATATAGTTTGAAACACTTGTAGCTATATTTGTACCGTGACTCACATAATCTTTTACTTGAGATAATTCAAACTTATCACTTGTGAAATGTCTAAGTGCCCATTGTGGATGAGTTGCAAAACTAACTAAGCTTTTTAATGTGAGGTTAAAGGGAGAAGTAAATCCAGTTACAAGATCTCTTTCCCTATTCCCAGCGACAATAGTATCTACAGTTAAAGCAAGACAATCAAAATTATTTTCCTCACATCTTTCAATCATACTATTAGTTAATCCTCTGTCTTTATGAAAGTATAGTTGAAAGATTTTGGGTGCATTTATAGTAGCTCCAATTTCTTCAATACTCACAGTTCCAAGACTACTAATACCAAACATTGTTCCAAACTTTTCTGCAGCTCTACCTACAGCTCTTTCTCCTTGGTAATGAAATAATCTTTGTAATGCAACTGGGCTTAAAAATAATGGCATAGATAATTTTTGCCCCATAACGGTTGTTGAGATATCTATATTATCCACACCTGCCAAAACATTTGGCACCAAATCGCAATCTTCAAATGATTCAGTATTACGCTTATATGTAGATTCATCATCAGCTGCACCATCAATATAATGAAATATAGGTGATGGCAATCTTTTCCTTGCTAATTTTTTAAAATCATCAACATTATGGCAATTATTTATATTCATAAATTACTACTCCCCTACTGTAATTCAGATGTAATTATTCTCAAGTTATTACTTTTCATTTTTGTTGCGATATTTCTTGCGTAATCTAGGTTATCAACAATTGTATAAAAGCTAGGCCCGCTACCTGAAAGTCTCACAAAGGATACTCCTAATGATAATAACTTATCTTTTAAATATTTGTACTCAAGAAAAGCTTGATCGATTACTTGTTCAAAAGTATTCACTGTATTACTAAGTAATTGCAGTAAATCACTATTTGGTTGATTGATTGAATTAAAAATTTCAGTTGTTATAGATCCATCAGAGTAATGTTGTTTAGATAGCAATGAATACATAAAACGGGTCTTATTACTAATCTCTATATTAAGTGGAGTGAAAATTACCGACCATAGGTTACTAATACCTAGTCCAGTTGTTATCTTTTCGCCTTGTCCTTCAACAAGTGAACATCCTCCAGAGACAAAAAAAGGAGAATCAGAACTTAATTGAAATGCTAATTCTCTCTGTTTTGATAATTCTACTTCTAATTTATTTATTTTAATTAATTCTTTTAAAACCGCAGTTGAATTCGAACTTCCCCCACCTAAACCAGATGATGTAGGAATATTTTTAGTTGTTACAATTTCTACTTGGTCTTGAATATGAAATTCTTGTTGAAAAAGGTGTACAGCATCAAGTATTGAATTATTACTATCTTCAACAGTTGAAGGTATAAATACTGTTTTAGTATTTTTTGAGTAACTAATAGATATTTCGTCATGTAAATGCAGAGTATGCATAATAGAAGTTAAATTATGAAACCCATTATCAAGTAAACTATTAACTTCTAGACTTAAATTTAATTTTGCAGGAGATAATAAATTAAACATTGCTTTAATATCCAATATTTTTCATTGATACATACAAATTTTTCCAATTATCAAAAGTTAAGGATTCTGGTCTACTATCTATATCTATATTGCTAGCAACAAGCATATCTTGAAATAGAGTTTTTTCTATATCAAAAGCCTTAGTTATATTGTTATATAACTTTTTCCTTTTAGAAGAAAAACCTTTTTTTATTAAGTTGAAAAACATTGATTGATTATCTTTGTCTATTTGGGGAGATTCAAATAACGCAATTTTTATTATGGCAGAAAAAATTTTAGGAGAAGGTTTGAAGACACTTGGCGGTATTCTTTTTATATATGAGATTTCTCCAAAGTTTTGAAGTATCACTGCGGGTATAGACAATTTCCCAGGTAAGGCAGTCAGATTACGAGCAACTTCATCTTGTACCATAACTACAATTGATTTAGGGGGATTATGTAATTCAACGAATCTCATTATTATTGGCATAGCAGCATAATAAGGTAGATTTGCAACTAATTTATAATTAACCGAATTTACTATAGAAGAGATATCTATACTACGAGCATCTCCATAAATAACTTGGACATTAGAACTTTCAGGAAATTTATCATTCAAATCATCAAGTAAATTCTGATCTAATTCAATACACTTAACCAATCCAGCGAGTCGACTTAATTCCTTAGTTAACTTTCCACGTCCTGGGCCAATCTCTACAACCATATCATTTGGTTGTATTTCTGCAGAATTAATAATATATGATAAAACCCAATTTGCACTTAAAAAATGCTGACCTAAACTTTTTTTTGTTTTTACTGAATTATTCATGAGGGAATCGTATACCTCTCTATAAAGCCGTGCAACTTCCTTCGACAATCATTTATATAACGTATTAATCATCCAACTCTACTCCGATTAATCTAAGGCACCCAATTTCATATTTACCGCTGCTTCCTTCCAGACCTGACGGAATTCATATAATCTTGCCGCTCAGAGTCAGAACATCAACATCAAATAACTAACATTGGATATATTCATTAATGCCTCAGGAAGTAATCAATCCCGCTGTAGCGGATTGCGGGTACAGGGCACCGCTAACTCCCCATCTAGCACGACTATGTAAGTTTACCACTAAGTAAGAATCTGATAAAGTTGAAATCAAAAATTCTTACTATTGACGAACGATGGGACAAAAACTTGATAGAGACCGCAGTAATACCAGCAGCTGGTTTGGGTACACGATTTTACCCGATCACAGAATTCATTCCTAAAGAGCTATTACCAGTTGCAGATAAACCTTGCATTCATTATATCGTCAAAGAAGCTTGTAATGCTGGAATAAAGAATATTGTTATAATACTTTCTGAACGAAAAAAAATGCTAAAAGATTATTTTTCATTTGGACAAAGTTATGTAGAAAAATTATATAAATACTGTTCAGAAGAAACAATCAATGAAATTGAAGATTTTAAATCGAATCTTAACTTTTACTTCATAAATCAAGATAAACCTTTAGGGCTTGGACATGCGATTTTGTGTGCAGAGGATATAGTATCTAAGAATCCTTTTGCTATTATCCTACCTGACGATTTATTGATATCAAAGAAAGAATCAGAACTTTCAAGAATGATAAAAAGTTTCAATCAAAACAATGCAAACTATTTTACAATAAAACATTTAAATAAATCAGAAATTTCATCTTATGGCATCATATCCACAGATGAAGATATTAACGCTATCGATGAAATTGTAAAAATAAACAAAATTGTTGAAAAACCCCAGATTCAAGATGCACCTTCTGATTACGGAGTAATAGGAAGATATATTGTTAATCCAGAAATATTCGAAGCCATAAAAAATACTAAGCCTGGTGCATTGGGAGAAATACAGTTAACTGATTCACTTAATGAGATGATTAACAATAATATTGCAACTTATGGATATAAAATCTCTTCAACGAGATATGATTGTGGGACACCTAAAGGGTTATCTGAAGCAACATATAAATTATCAAAATTGATATGATCAATTATCGTTTTTCAGTATTGCAATAAATGCTTCTTGAGGGACTTCTACATGCCCTATCATTTTCATTCTTTTCTTACCTTCTGCTTGTTTCTGTAGCAATTTACGCTTTCTGGTAATATCTCCACCATAGCATTTAGCCAATACATTTTTTCGTAAAGCCCTGACAGTTTCTCTTGCTATAACTCTTCCATTTACAGATGCTTGTATTGGTATTGGAAATAATTGGCGTGGGATTAATTCTGTTAGTTGTTTTACTACATTTCTACCTTGGTATGTAGCTCTATCTCTATGTACAATAGATGAAAGGGCATCTACAGGTTCATAATTTACTAATATTTCTAATTTACTTAAACTGGCTGTCCTATATTGTGTCTGGTTGTAATCTAATGAAGCATATCCTTGAGATTTAGACTTAATTTGATCATGAAGATCAAGAATAACTTCAGACAACGGTACATAAAAAGATAACAAAGCACGACTTTTATCGTCATCTGTAGTAGAAGAAATACTTTGTATATATTCTATATTTCTTAATTCACCTCTTCGTGATGTAATTAATTCCATTATTGCACCTATATACTGAGTTGGAGTTACAACAGTTACTTCTAGCCAAGGTTCCATTAATTCCATAATTTCGCCTTGAGATGGTAATTGACTTGGGTTTTGGATTTCTAATTCAACACCATCATTTTTTAAAACCTTATACAATACACTTGGCGATGTAATTATAAGATCCAAATCATATTCGCGTTCTAACCGTTCTTGAACAACATCCATATGTAACAAACCAAGAAATCCACAACGAAAACCAAACCCTAAAGCAACGCTAGATTCTGGCTGAAAACTAAAAGCTGCATCGTTTAATTGTAATTTTTCTAGAGCATCTCTTAATTGTTGATAACTTTCACCATCAGAAGGGTACAAACCTGCATATACCATTGATTTCAATTCTTGGTATCCAGGTATAGGGTCTACATCACTATCTACAAAAGATAACGTATCACCTACGGTGACATCTCTGATACTTTTTAATCCAGTTGCAACATAGCCAACCTCTCCTGTAGATAATCCTTTAGCCTGAGTCATAGTAGGTTGGAAAAACCCAATATCTAAAGTATCAGCATGCTGATTAGTACTGAGAAATCTTGTTGAATCCGACTTTTGCAATTCTCCATCGACAATACGTACATATATTATTGCTCCTTTATAAGAATCAAAAGTACTATC
>VFGE01000023.1 GCA_009392515.1 SAR202 cluster bacterium
GGAAGTATTTCAGGATCTGGATTTGCCATGGCAAATACGATAGGATCTTTGTTCATCTTCTTAATATCATCGACAGTTATAGTTCCTGGTCCAGATAATCCTAGGAATAAATCTGCTCCTTCAATAACTTCACTAATTGTACCTTTTTTCTTATCATGGTTTGTATTTTCAGCAAACCAGTTTTTCATAAAATTCATATTATCTGGTCGTCCCTGATATACAGCTCCAGAACGATCACAACCTATAATATTTTTTACTCCGTATGACAAAAGCATTTTCACACATGCAACACCAGAAGCACCGACACCTGCTACTACTACATTCAATTCATCTAAATTTTTATTCACTAATTTTGCAGCATTAAGTAAAGCAGCACTAACAACTACTGCTGTACCGTGTTGATCATCATGAAACACTGGAATATCTAGTTGAGCTCGTAAAGAATCTTCTATTTCAAAACACCTTGGTGCAGAAATATCTTCTAAATTAATACCACCAAATCCTGGTGCTATTCTTTTTACCGTTTCAATAATTTCTTCTGTGTCAGTTGTATCTAAACATATTGGCCATGCATCTACATTTCCAAATTCCTTGAATAGGAGTGCTTTACCTTCCATAACAGGCATTGCCGCACCAGGACCTATATCTCCAAGACCTAAAACAGCTGTTCCATCCGTAACAACTGCAACAGTATTTCGTTTACCTGTTAATTCCCAAAGTGTTTCTGGTTTATTATATATATGCATACAAACACGACCAACACCTGGTGTATAAGCTATAGATAAATCCCTACGTGTTTTTAAAGGGATTTTGCTTTGCATTTCTATTTTTCCGCCTAAATGAGAAGATAATATTGGGTCTGAATAACGTATTACCTTAACTCCCTGAAGTTTTTTTAACGCCTTTAAAATATCTGATCCAACTTTTTCGTCCCAAACACTAAAAGTTATATCTCGAACTAATTTTGCTCCAGACATTTCAACTAAATCAATTGCTCCAACAGTAGCACCTTGATCACCAATAGCAGAAAGAACTTTCCCTATCATCCCGGGTTGGTTAGAAATCTCAAGTCGCAATGTTAAAGAATTTGTAGGGGGAAGAGTTGAATCTACGCTTTCTATATCGTCTGCCTTAGCTACCTTACGAACCATAATATCGCCTTTTCTTGAGTATATATATTTTTAGAAACTCCAAAGAGTGCTCAAATTATACCAATGTAAATGAATATTGCAACCACTAAGATTCATCAATATCTATTCCAGCAATTACAACATCATCTACAGGTTTATCTCCAGGCATTGTTTCAACCTTTGAAATAGTCTCAACGACATCTTGACCTGAAGTAACAGTACCAAAAATTGTATGATTACCATTTAAATGTGGTGTAGGAACTGTTGTGATAAAAAATTGGCTACCATTAGTATTAGGACCAGCGTTTGCCATAGCTAACTTACCAGGAGTATCAAACACTAATGAAGATACAATTTCATCTTCAAATTGATAACCAGGTCCTCCTCTGCCAGTACCGTCTGGATCTCCACCTTGTATCATGAAATTTGGAATAACTCTATGAAATATTACTCCATCATAAAATCCTGATTTAGATAAACTAACGAAATTATCAACTGTTTTGGGTGTTTCTTCAGGTAATAAATTGATAACTATTTCACCGTAATTTGTTTTTATTGTTGCTTGCAATGTGTCTTCCTTTCATAAATCTGAACTTCTTATTACTAAAACTTTAACATATTTATTTACGAATTATTAGGATAAATATAACAATAAAAAAGAGAATTAAATAACAAGCAGAACTAACCCAACAACTATAACGGTTGTAGATAAAGCCTTAATAAGGATAATTTTAGGAGAAACTGATTCACCAATAGACCAATTGAATAAAATACTTACAAGCAAAGTAAAGAAAAGTAAAAATAAAGATCTGACACTTAATATTGCAGTAACCAAAGAAACAGGGCCTAAAGAAAGTGCAAGTAAAGCAAAATAGAAATGAATATTAACTAAAACAACTTCATTACTAAATACAAATAAAAATCCTTTACTTTTTGACTGAATCATATTTTTGACATCCAAATAAGAGTCTCTACGAAAATTTAAAAGAAAGAAAATAAAACCTAAAGCAAACATACGTACAGCATGTACTTGTATAATTGAAGCTTCTTCTACTGCTAATTTACTTGTAATATTTGCAGCACTATAAAGTAGGCTACCAATTATTAATAAACCAAATGCTTTATCAATAATTTTAATTTTCCAAAAATCACCGGAAAAATCCATGACTATTAATATTGCACCAATTACAACTAATATTATCCCTAACCATTGATAAAGCAGTATATTTTCATCCAAAAAAAGTAAGGCAAAAAAAGCTGTGAATATTGGATATATTTGTGAAAATGGAACTGTCCTAGTAACCTCATTTGAAAAAGTTACTTTTAAAAATAGATGCCCCTGTAGTCCAAACAATAATCCAGCAATAAATGGCCAAAAGAAATATTGTAATTGTATAGCTTCAAATGTAGAGACTATTAAAATCGTTAATATGCCAAAAGACATCTGTATTAAAGCTATTATGACAGGTAATGTATGAGAATTTGTAACATATCTATATAAAACTGTTTTATCAAATATGCTCACTAAGCCAGAAACAGCTGAACTAAATAATGCAATTATTACCCAATTGTCCATAAATTTCCTGTTTAATTGAATGAATACAAAAAGAGGATTATAATCCCTCCTATGCATTCTTACAATAAACCTGATTCAACCTCTAATAAATATAATAAACTTCCTTTTTATTATGGATGGATCATATTAGTCGTAACTGGACTAGGAATGTTTATATCTGGCCCTGGACAAACCTATTCTATCTCAATATTTATGGAACCCATGAGAAAATCTCTAGGCCTTTCATTATCAGAAATTGCTAGTTTTTATACATTTGGCTCACTCACAGCTGCAACTCTTATGATCATTGTGGGTAAGTTATTTGACAGGTACGGCGGTAGAATTTTAATGTCCTTGATAACTATTTTATTTGGACTCGCCTGCTTATGGATGACCCAAGTTTCTAATTCATATGAAGTATATATTGGATTTACAATGCTACGCGCCTTAGGACAGGGAGCCCTAACTCTTGTATCAACCAGTTTAGTAGCAATTTGGTTTATTCAATACCGAGGAAGAGCTAATGCATTTAATTCATTGGGTAGTGCACTAAGTCAAGCAATATTTCCATTGCTTATATTTTATCTAATCACAAACCTTGGTTGGGAAAATGCATGGACTGTTCTCACGTTTGTAATTTGGGGGTGTTTATTATTACCTGCAATCATAATTATACGAAGAAGTCCAGAATCTATAGGTCTTCTACCAGACGGATTAACAATAGAACAAAATGACACTATTCAACAATCTAACTTAGAAGTAAATTGGAGTTTACAAGAAGCAATGAGAACTCCAACCTTTTGGCTTTTACTATTTGCTAGCACTTCACATTCTTTTATTATAACTGCTCTCACTTTTCTACAAGTTCCCCTCTTTGAAAGTCGGGGATTGGCTCCTGAATCTGCTGCACAAGTATTTATAATCATCTCCCCAATGATAATATTAGGTTCTTTTTGTTCTGGTTTTATTATTGAAAGAGTAGCTCCTAGATTTCTATTAGGATTTAGTCAAATCATATTAATTTCAGGAATGTTATTTATCGGTACTATTTCAGCCAATTGGCATACATATATCTATGGAGCAATCATCGGGTTTAGTATGGGATTTGCTATGACTATCGGAAATGTTATCTGGGCAAATTATTATGGAAGGAATTCAATAGGAGCTATCAGAGGATTTGTAACTACAGTTATGGTAGGTTCTGCAGCACTAGGGCCTTTATCATTTGCTATTATAGTAGACACAACAAATTCGTTTGAACTTACAACTAATGTATTCACATTATTACCACTTTTATGCCTAATTGCAGCAATATTAGCTAAACCTCCAATAAAAAAATGAACCTAAACAATATGTAACATATTATGATAGAATATATAAATTACGTAATATTGGTGTTTGGTACTGGAGGTAATAATGGTTCCACCTGAGAGTCTTTTTGGGATATCCAATGCATTACTAGTGTTGATAGTGTCACTAGTTTCATTTGGTCTAGCTGGTTTCATTTTATGGCAAAGAGTATTTCGTCTAGTGTTAATCGGTAGAAAAGAAAATAGACTAGATCAACCTATACAAAGAATACTTAAAATGCTTATTGTTGTCCTTGGACAACAAAGGGTTATGCAACGATTCTCATTAAAAGACATGGCGGGGCTCGGTCATGCGATTATATTTTATGGTTTTGTACTCTTTTCAATAAGTTATGTAATATTTATCTTCGGAGATACGGCATGGCATCCATTTTCAGAAACACTATTAACAGAAACTGGAGTGAAATTTTTTGCTTCGCTTTTAAATTTTGTAGCTGTGCTAATAATATTTTCATTATCCTGGGCTCTATACAGAAGATGGGTTGCAAGACCCCATAGACTTTCTTTTGATCTTACTAGAGCCAAAGAATCAATAATTATTGTTGCTGCCATATATGGGCTTATGTTTTTTACATTAATCACAGAAGGTTTTTTTGTTGCAGCTGGTGGCACTGGTCCTGCAGCAGAAACTCCAATTGGTGGAGCTTTAGGAAATCTATTTATTGATATTGGGATAACTGGAGAAACTGCAAGTAATTTACAAGCACTTTTTTGGTGGTTACATCTTATTATTATTTTAGGTTTTGCTGTTTATATACCCATATCAAAACACATGCATATGGTTGGGGCTCCAATAAATGTATTATTTACTACTATGCAAGCTCGAGGAACTCTAAAACCTATGCCTGACTTTGAAACAGCAGAAACTTTCGGAGCTGGAGGAACAGAAGGATTTTCATGGAAATCTATTTTAGACGGTTATGCATGTGCTGTTTGCGGAAGATGTACAGATAATTGTCCTGCTAATATTAGCGGTAAATTATTATCTCCAATGCATATTGCAGAAGGTATAAAAGAGCACGTCATGGAAACAGGGGCATCTATTATAAATGCACAAAAATCAGAACAAACATATCAAGAACCAAGTCTGTTTACTGATAATAGCATGCTTAAGGAATCAGCTGTTTGGGACTGTGTCACCTGTGGTGCATGTATGGAAGAATGCCCTGTTATGGTTGAACATGTTGACTCTATTGTTGATATGCGTCGATATCTAGTAATGGAACAAGCTAGTATGCCTGAAGGTGCAGAAGGTGTTTTATTAAACATGGAACAAAGAGGACATCCTTGGAGCGGAAATCAAACCTCCAAAACAGAATGGATGGATGGACTAGATATTCCAACATTTGCTGATGAAAATGAAGCAGAAGTTCTTTTATGGGTAGGTTGTACTTCCGCATTGAACGAAGCAAATCAAAAAGCACCACGCGCTATGGCTTCTATACTACGTGTCGCTGGTATTAAATTTGCAGTACTAGGAAATGAAGAAGGTTGTACAGGAGATCCAGCCAGAAGAATTGGAAATGAATACCTATACCAAATGATGGCTGAACAAAATATTCAAACATTAAACCAATATTCATTCAAAAAAATTGTAACTCTATGTCCACATTGTTTTAACAACATCAAAAACGAATATCCACAACTTGGAGGAAATTACAAAGTTTACCACTATACTGAATTTGTGGATGAATTAATTCAAAACGGGAAATTAAAACCTGTCAAAAGCGTTGATATTAGTATGACTTACCATGACTCTTGCTATCTAGGAAGACACAACAAAGTTTATGATGCACCACGAAATATCTCAAAAGCTATTCCAGGATTAGAACTTCATGAAATGGAAAGAAACTGTGAACGAGGATTTTGTTGTGGTGCCGGTGGAGGACATATGTGGATGGAAGATAGCGGTGGTCAAAGAATAAATCATATGAGAATTGATCAATTTCTTGATACCGAAGGTGAAACATTAGGTGTTTCTTGTCCATTTTGCTATCAAATGTTCGCTGAAGGAATTCAATCAAAAGGTGTTCAGGAAAATAAACAAACCAAAGATCTTGTAGAAATTATTGCTGAAAGTGTTGTGCCTGAAGAAGAGAAATAATTACTCTATTCTATTGGTTCTGGGTACATATCACGTAGTTCGCGTTTTAATATTTTGCCCATGGGATTTTTGGGTATCTCGTCAGCAAAAATAACTGACTCTGGTTTTTTGTAACTTGCTAAGCGCTCATAACAGTGGTCAATTATTTCTTGAGGTTCTACTGACATACCTTGTTTTAGCACGACTACAGCCCTTACTCGCTCTCCCCAATACTCATCGTTTACTCCTATTACAGCTGCATCCTCAATACTTGAATGTGTAAGAATAACATTTTCAACTTCATCAGGGGCGATCATTTCTCCCCCGCGTTTAATAAAATCTTTAGCTCTACCAGACAAAAAGATATATCCTTCCGAATCCATGTACCCTAAATCTCCCGTATACAACCAACCGTCTCTAATAGTTTCGTTTGTTGCATCTTCTTTGTTCCAATATCCTTTCATTAACCTTGGTCCTTGTGCAACAATCTCACCTACATCTCCTTGGTTAACTTCATTACCATCCTCATCAACTATTTGAACAATAACGTCATCCAATGGCTTACCAATAGAACTTAACCTTTGTAGCTTAAGTTCTTGTTCTTCAGGAGTACCGGTAATTTCATGATCTTCCGGAGATAACATGGTAATAGTTGAAGCAGTTTCAGTCTGGCCAAAAGCATTGATAAAACGTGTTCCAGGAAGTTTAGTTATTGCGTCTTTAATAACAGAAGCAGGCATAGGTGCTGCACCATAAGTAATTACACCTAAGCTTGATATATCAAAATTCTGAAATTCTTCATGATCTAAAATTGCTTTAAGCATAGTAGGAACCATCATCGCCCTATTGATTCGTTCTTCTTGAACTAATCTCATCCAATCATGTGGTTCAAACTGTCTTTGAATAACTAATGTTCTACCGCCATAAATTGCTGATATTACAGCTTGCATACCTGCAATGTGATGTAATGGTACGGTCAGTATATTCTTTTCTTCCTCATCAGGATCTGCTGGCATAACATTTGCCAGAATATAGGAAGAAAAACTATCATGTTTTAACATAACTCCTTTTGGAGCTCCTGTTGTACCTGAGGTATACATAATTATATTAGTATCATCATCATCATACTCAGGAAATCTATCTTCTGATTCCCCGTCTCGAATCAAATCATCATAATTAATCCATCCTTCAGATTCATCGTCCATTGAGATAAATAATTTGACATCACTGTTATTTTTTGTAGCTTGTTTAACTAATTCATGATATCTAGAACCTGCAAATATAGCTTTAGGCTTACTATCGGTTAACATAACCTCAAGTTCATCATCCTTAACGCGAAAATTAACTGGAACATAAATGGCATCCAAGCTAGTTATTGCAAAATATGCCTCTATATGTTCATTACAATTAACTTGAATAGTAGAAACTCTATCTCCAGCAACAACGCCCAATTTGCTTAATGAATCAGCAAGTTTATTCACTCTTTGTTGTAAGGTTAAGAAATCAATTCTCTTATCTTCAAAGATAATTGCCGTTCTATCAGGAACTATTTCACTTGATAGTCGCAAAAACTCGACAGTATTCATCTACTAACCTCCATTTACTACACAAAATATCTGACGCAAGTATCAATTCTATCATCCTTGTCTAGTTTCGATAATATATTCAACACATTTTTTGGCTTCTAAATCTAATCCTTTTGATAAAGGAAGTTCTAAACCTAGTGAAATAGTTGACTTGATTAATCGATTTAATTCTCTAGGGTTATGACCTAAACGATCTAACAAGCTGTAAGCGAAGTCAATTATATGGCTTCCCTCAATACAATAATCAACCAATCCTATTTCTAAGGATTTATCTACATCTATTTGTCTCCCTAATAATAAAAGATCCAATGAATGACCTAAACCAATTTGACGAGGTATGGTTTGAGTTCCTCCAGCGGCAGGAATGATTCCAAGTCCTGTTTCAGGCAAACCAATAATTGTATCTTTTGTAGCTAACCTAACATCACATAACATAGCAATTTCCACCCCTGAACCAAATGTGTACCCATGTAACACACAGACAATAGGAATTGGTAAAGTCATAAATACTTCCCATAAATCTCTTTCTTTACGAATATTTCTAGCTATATACTGTGATGGAGCTGTCCCAAATTCAGTTAAATCTGCTCCACCACAAAATCCTTTTGAACCACTACCTTTTAACAAAATACCCTCAACTTCCATATCAAGCTTAATTGCAGTTAGCACTTCATAAAGTTCATCTCGCATTGTGGTATTAAAAGCGTTAACGACTTTAGGTCTATTGAGGGTGATAGTACCTATATTTTTATTTTTTTCATAAATAATTGTGCTAAATTGATCTATGATTTTCCCATCCTTGAATTTGCAATTTATTTAAATCGATTCCAGAAGATAACAAATCTTCTAAAGGTATTTCTATATAGTTTTTTCCAATATCATTAATATCATGAGCGTCACTAACTTCAGTTAAAATTAAATTATGTTTATCTGCTAATTCATATACTTGGTTTTTATTAATATGCCAATTATGAATAGAATTATTAACTTCAATTGATTGAATGTGATTTATTTCTATTTGCTGGGATGGATGACCAGGATGACAATAATTTCTAAATAATTTACCATTTGGTAACATAAATTCACCAACTTCATATGTCTGAAAATAATCATGTTTCATATGTAATTCTATTTCTCTACCAGGAAATACCACTATTTCATTTGGAAAATGTTTAGTAAAAATTTTGTAATATTCAAAAGAAATTTTTAATAAGTCTGGGTGAGCATGATCATGATCAGTAATTGCTATTCCATCTATACCAATTTTTTTACACTGATTGATTACTTTATATGCTGTATCTATGCTAGGTGTTTCAAAACTTGAAGCTTCCCATATATGCGTATGCAAATCAAGTTTCAGTTTTTCCCCTTTATTCACCATGTTTTGTATATATCCTTCATTCACCAATAAAATTTGGAGGCTCTTTTGTCTTAAAACTGTCTAGTCCTATTTTTCTATCATGAGTAGAATGAAGTAGTATACTTAAATCAGATTCAAACAAAAATCCTTGTCTTATATTCATATCTAATCCCTCTTTAACTGCTTCTTTGACATATCTCAAAGCAATCGGCGCAAGAGATTCCAATTTTGTTATTAACTTCGCAGTACTCGTTTCAATTTCAGACTGTGTAACAATGTAGTTAATTAATCCTAACTTAAAAGCTTGTTCAGATGTAATGACTTCACCAGATAACATCATTTCTATTGATTTTGATTTCCCTATTATCCGTGGCAATCGTTGAGTTGCCCCATCCCAAGGCAAAAATCCATTATTAATTTGTTTTAAACCAAACATGCTATCATTAGTACAAATTCTAATGTCTCCACTCAATGCTAACTCTAAAAGGTTATCAAATATATACCCATTCATTTTTACAATTACAGGACATTGTATCTTATCTATTTTAGATGCAATTCTATAGCCTTCAATAGAGTCAATATTATCAAAATTTATACTTTTTAAAGAATACGACTTGTTGGTATTTTTTATATGTAACACCACAACATTTGTTTCTTCATCTTGATTTATTTCACTACAAATTTCTTCAAATTCAGTGCAGATACTTTTGTAGTTCGTCATAGTAAACATACTGGAATCTATTAATATAGATGTAGTGCTGTTACTTTTTAAAACTTTTACAGATGTAAATTTTTTTCTTTCCGACACAATTTCTCCCATTAAAAAGTATCTTTGAAAACCAATCTCGGGGCGACTGGATTTGAACCAGCGACCCCCTGCACCCCATGCAGGTGCGCTTCCAGGCTGCGCCACGCCCCGATGATAAAGGAAAAGAATACCATTAGCAATTTCCCAGAGCAAGTTGTTTTTATATTGTACCTATTAACATAGCATGATAGACTTGCATAATTAATCACGAAATCCCTACAACTACTAAGGAGAACATAATGTTACCTGATCGAATGAAATTTGGCATATTCCTTGCTCCATTTCATTGGAAAGATGAAAATCCCACTCTATCATTACAAAGAGATTTAGAACTTGTCGAATACTTAGATCATCTAGGATATGACGAAGCCTGGATTGGGGAGCATCACAGTGCAGGTTGGGAAATAATAGCATCTCCGGAAGTCTTTATTGCTGCAGCTGCAGAAAGAACAAAACATATTCGACTAGGAACTGGAGTTACAAGCCTTCCTTATCATCATCCCTTAATAGTCGCAGATAGAATGGTTATGCTAGATCACTTAACTAAGGGAAGAACAATGTTGGGAGTTGGCCCAGGAGCTCTTGTTACAGATGCCTATATGTTGGGTATCGACCCAACCACACAAAGACCTCGAATGGATGAATCACTAAACGTAATTATGCAACTACTTGAATCTGAAGAGCCAGTTACGTGTCAAACTGATTGGTTTTCTATGAATGAAGGTCAATTACAAATGAGGCCATACACACAACCAAGATTTGAAGTAGCAGTAGCAGCAGCTCAATCTCCTTCCGGTATGGTTGCCGCTGGTAAATACGGTTTAGGGGTTTTATCTGTAAGTATTCCTCGTGGTGGCAGCATTGCCACTAATTTAAGTGACTTTTGGAAAATTGCAGAAGAAACCGCAGTAGAACATAACAAAACAGTAGATAGAAAAGAATGGCGCTTAGTCCTCCATGTTTTTTTAGCAGACACAAAAAAAGAAGCATTCACTCAGGCAAGGGAATATGCTGGAAGATATCAAAGGGAATATTTTGAAAAAACCTTAGGTCATCCGGTTACAGTAGATGATAGTGCGGATAAAATTATAGATGCAATGGTTGAAAGAGGAGCTTGGTGTGTTGGGACACCTGATGATTTAATCAATACGATCAATCGACTAGACCAAGAAAGTGGTGGATTTGGTGGAATTATGATTCAAGCTACTGAATGGGGAACCAAAGAACAAGTTTTTCATAGTTATGAACTACTTGCACGATATGTAATGCCACAATTTCAAGGTTCAGTAAGAGCTCTTAATAATTCTATGCAATGGTCACGTAATAAATCCGCAGAACTCCAAAAAATGAGAACAGAAGCTTTGGAAAAAGCAAAAACAGACTACCAGAATAAAAACTAACCTTACCAATACTATATGAACGAAATATCTAAAGAACAAAAACGAAGACTACTTGTCACTATATTAGCGGGTCATGGTATAAAACATATGTTTAACGCCGCTTTTTTCTTCCTACTTCCTGGTATAAAAGAAAGTTTATTATTAACTAACAGCCAAGTAGGTTTAATGTCCTCAACCAGGCAATTTGCTGGAGGTATTGCAAACATACCTGCAGGGTATATAGGTGATAAATATCCGCAAAAAGTTGCATTAATTCTTTCTATGACAATCATTGTATTAGGTATATTTGCTTTTTTCTTAGGAATATCTAAATCTTTTTATGTTGCTTTAATATTTTCTGGGCTTTTTAGTATAGTCATATCCTTTTATCATCCAGCGGCTATTGCTTCTCTTTCAAGAAACTTTTCAGATAGACGCGGTTTTGCTGTTGCTCTACATGGAACTGGTGGAAGTATCGGCGAAACAACAGCTCCTATATTGGTTGGAGCAATAATAAAATACACACCGTTAATTTGGAGCAGTGTATTACAAATAAGCCTACTACCTGCTGTAATTTTTGGAATATTCATGTATTTACTTTTAAAAAATATACCTCAACAAGTCACATCTGAAAACCTAACATTTGCAAAATTTGTCTCTGGAGTTGGAGGCTTATTTAAAAATAAGAAATTACTCATTGTGTTATTAATTGCTGCAGGATTTGCTGGTGGCCAAGGAACAGTTCTAACCTTTTTACCGATATATATGGATGAAAATTTAGGCTTTTCCCCATTACGAATGGGTATTTATCTTGCTCTGGCAAATGTTGGAGGTATGATAGCGCAACCTATGATGGGTTATTTATCAGATAAATACAACAGAAAACTAATTTTAGCACCTTCTCTAACAATATTGGGTATTAGTTATATATGTCTTCTTACACCAAATATTATTCTTTTCACCATCGTAATAATTATTATGGGTATTTTCTTATTCCCAATGATGGCAATATTAATTGTATCTGCTACAGACTTAGTTGAATCAAACATTCAAGGCACAACTGTCGCATTAGTATTTGCTGCTGTAACAATATTTTCTAGTTTTATTCCATCACTAGCAGGAGTGCTAGCTGATACAGATATAAAATATGCTTTTATTTTAGCATCTGGTGTAGGTGTATTTGGGGGTTTACTTGCTTTTATAGGCAATTGGACTGTTCCAAAAGGCTTGAATTAATAAAGCTTCCCTAATAGAGTTTCCCCAGCTCGTTCTTGCAATTCTGTGATTGAAAATGGTGTCTGTATACGTGGCAAGACTTCAGTACCTAACAATTTTATTTGATTATTCCATTCATCTGCACCTGCTACAGGACGCATAACAAATTTTGAAACCCCCACATTAATATAACTATTAATCATTTGTAACACATCATTAGAAGTACCTGCAGCACAATAATTATCCGGGCTTATATCATTTCTACGAGATACAAAATATTTAGAAAAATTCTGTTCTGCAATTTGTTTGTCAGTATTAATATGAAATGGAATGAAAGTTCCATAATGATCGTCAGGAATTTCATTTCCAGCTTCACTCATTCTTGATTTTATGTATTGTATACCTGAGGAACATTCTTGAGGTGTTGTAGCAGATGGCAACCATCCATCTCCCTTTCTAGCAACTCTATCCAAAGCAGCCCAACTTCTTCCACCAATCCATATTGGTGGAAATGGAGATTGTATAGGTTTAGGAAGTAAACTGACATCTTTAAAATTGAAAAACTCTCCATTAAATTCACATTTTTCACCAGACCACAAAGTCCTCATGACATCTATAGATTCATCGGTAATTCGACCACGATGTTTTTTAACAACTCCTGCCAAGTCAAATTCTTTTTGTTGATCTTGACCAAGTCCAACCACTACTAATAATCTTCCGTTTGAAAGAAAATCTAATGTTGCTAATTGTTTTGCCAAAATCGATGGTTGTCTTAAAGGAAGGATTAATGCACTTGTACCAAATTTCATTTTTTTAGTTACACCGCACAAAGCTGCAATCGAAATAACAGGATCCAAGGTATTTTCTTGACCACTTAATCGATCACTAAACCAAAGTGAATCTATACCTACTTCTTCACACAAATTAACAAATTCAAAAAATTCTGACGAATGATATGTAGGAAAAGGCCAGCCACCAACTCCTATTCCAATTCTAATTTTATTATCCATTATTCCTCTACAGCAAAAATTATAAACTAAACGAAGATTGTGCTAAATCAGCAACATATTTTCCTATAGAAAGTGAAGATGTAGCTGCTGGGGATGGGGCATTCTGTACATGTATACCCCGAGCAGTTTGTATAATACTAAAATCATCTAAAAGAAATCCAGTAGAATCTACTGCCTGAGCCCTTACTCCAGCTTCAGTGGAGACTAAATTTTCCTCACGAATTTCTGGAACAAGCTTTTGGAGAGATCGAGTAAATGATTTTTTACTCAGAGACCTGTACATTTCCGACATTCCAGTTTTCCAATATTTTGCTGCCATAATCCAAAACCCACTAAAGGATAATGTCCCGAGAAATTCTTTTGGATTAACAGTGCTGAATTTATAGCCTTCTTTAGCAAATGCCAAAACAGCATTAGGTCCTGCTTCAACTCCACCATTGATTAATCTGGTGTAATGGACACCCAAAAAAGGAAATTTGGGATCTGGAACCGGATAAATTAAACCATTTACCAAATGATGAGAATCTTCGGTTAATTCAAAATACTCTCCACGAAATGGAATAATTTTAATATTTGATTTTTCACCTATCATATTCACAATCTTATCTGCATATAATCCAGCACAATTAATTAAATATTTAGCTTTATATTCGCCAGATTTCGTTGTTAATACATACCCATTTTGATCTTCATTTATTTTTACAACTTCTGAATTAGTAAAAAGGTCTCCTCCTGCTTCCTGATATTCAGTAGCATAAGCTTGTGAAACTTGAATGTAATCAACTATACCAGTATTAGGAGAATGAATTGCTTGTACACCTGATGCATGAGGCTCAATTTCTTTTAAACGTTCAGGTCCAATCATTGTTAAACCTTCTACACCATTAGCAGTACCTCTTTCGAAAAGATTTTCAAGACGAGGAATTTCTTCCTCGTTGGTCGCCACTACCACTTTACCAACTAAATCATACTTAATATTATGCTCGTCACAAAACTCTCTCATATTTCTCGCTCCATCAACGCAGAAAGAAGCTTTCTGAGAACCTGGTCGATAATATAAACCTGCATGAATAACACCACTATTATGTCCAGTTTGATGTTTAGCTAATGTGTCTTCTTTTTCAACTAACACAACTTTTTGGTTAGGATGATTTTTTGTAATAGTCATCGCAGTTGCTAGTCCTAATATTCCGCCACCAATAATTGCGATATCATATTGTCCTGACATATTTCACCTCATGTGATCAAAATTTAATAGAAGGATAACATATAAATCCCACTTACAATTACATTTTGCTATTGTATAATTGCTCTATGTTAAGATTTTTACAAGCAATAATCATAGGTTCTTTAATACCTTTTATAGCAATTTTACCTCCAATTATTCACTTTTTTACAGGTCCAATTGGACCATTTATCGGAGGATTAATTGCAGGAACAATAACAAAATCTGATCCTCTAAAAGCAATGCTTTTATCTCTAGGAATAACTATTTCAGTGTTTTTATATTTCTTTATTGCAATAGTAGTTTTTGGAGAATCTCTCTCACTAGTACCTGATGATTTTTCCCTCGGAGGTATATTGATTACCTCAATATTATTCATTTATATTCTTGGGCTTTCTCTTCTTGGCACAATTATAGGTGGATACAATAGTCAAAAAAATAAATGAAGGGGAAATACACTAAATTTGATAAGTTACTTGTGAGTTACGTTCTGTTTTTTTAACTATATTATTATTATACATATACTCAAGATGAGATAAAGTTTCAGTTGTAGCCATACGTCTAGTCCAAAACCCTATATTTTCCCAAGTACCAACATTCCAATGAATATTTGAAGCAACCTGCCAGGCTGTTAAGCCATCGGTAGAATTTTTTATAGCATTTGTCATTTCTTGCATTCGATCTTCATGATGTTGCTTCATTACGACTACACGATCTTTCAAACCAGTAAACGTACCTTGGTGTGCCGGGTAAACAGTCTCAACATCTAAATTTTCTACCTGTGTTAATGAATCAATATATTGCCCCAAAGGATTATGATCATCACCTGGATACATACTTATATTTGGTGTAATTCGTGGAAGAACATGATCCCCTGAAAATAAGACTTTACGTTTCTTATCGTATACACAAATATGGCCAGGAGAATGGCCTGGAGTCCAAATTGAAACTATATTAGGATCTCCAAATAATTCTTCATTTTCTGTTATAAGAATATCTGCATCTGGTACTGGAGAGCGCCAAGGAGAATAATCTTCGTTTGAATGCTTTTCAACCGCTCTTTGCTCTTTTTGCATTAGCTCAATCGGGATTCCATAAAGTGTATTCCATATCTTAAATGTTTCATCATTAACATCCATTCGATTTCTACGTCGAAACTCAGATTTGGCATCCAATTGGTGCATGGCAATTTGGGCACCCGTCCATTCTCTCATCCTTTCGGAAAGACCATGGTGATCTGGATGACCATGAGTAATAAGAATATTTTTTATATCGTCAGGTTTAAAGCCTAAATCAGTAATTGATTGTGTTAAAAAATTATAGCCTTCATCAGTGCCAAGACCTGTGTCAATCAATATCCAACTATCTAAAGATTTAACAAGATAAACTAAGGTGTGGTTTAATCCTCGGTCTCTTCCTGGTATAGGAACCCTTATTTGTAATACATTTTCTTTATCTAGCATTTGTTTTTATTGTATCAATCAATTTTGTTAAGGTTGGCACTAAACCTGCTGCCAATATTAATTTAATCGTATCGCCAATCCAAAAATTCCCTACACCCCAAGAATATACCAAGCCTAGTCTTGTTGTTTCATTTGATAATATTTGATCTGATGTAATAAATATGCCAAGCCACATTAATCCAAACAAATATATAAATATTTCACCTATTAACATAATACCCGCTAAGCGAATAGGGTTTCTTCCCCATCCTCGTTCAACAAAGTAGCCTATCACTGTTGCAGCTGCTATAAATCCTATGACATATCCTTTACTTAAAAAACTTCCAGCAAACATCGAAAAACTTAGAACTCCAATATGACTAGCCCAGCCTAAAATGGCATAAAGGCTCATAGCAATAAATCCTTTTTTCATACCTAAAACTGCACCAGCCATAAGAACTACAAATGTTTGGCCTGTAACGGGGACTGCGGGATTCAAATAAAACTTAAACTGTGCTGCGAGTCCAGTTGCAGCAACAAATGAAATTATAGCTAAAAAATCTACAATCACATTAATAAACCCTTTATCTCGGGATATCACCATATCAAGTAATGGCAACTCATTATTGATTGTAAAATTTTGTCCACGCATTAAAATTCCCCCCTTACATTAATTCTATACACAAGATACTAGGGTATCCTTTTCTTAGCATAAGTTCAACGTAAATTTTCAGAGAAAAATGTTAATGTTTTAGACCAAGCCGACTCAGCGGCTTCTTTGTTATAAACCGGTAGGTTAGTATCATTAAAAAAAGCATGGTCAACATTAGGATATATAATTATTTCATTAACAACTCCGTTATCATTCAATGCTTTTTCTAACTCTGGCACATTAGAAGTTATACGTTGATCATTTTCAGCATAAATACCCAAAACTGGGGCTTGCAAATTTTTTACAGAATCCAAGTCTGGGTTACCACCATAATAAATATTACAAGCAGAAATATTGCTATTTTCACAAGCACTTTGTATAGAGAGTCCACCACCTAAACAATAGCCAACAATACCTACTTTCCCTGTAGAGTCTCCGTTATTTTGTAGATAAGAAACACAGGCATCTATTTCTTCTCTTGCGCGGGCCTGATCCATTGCTTGAGTTAATTTCATTGCTTCATCAGGTTCAGTTGTAACACTACCATGGAATAAATCCGGGGCTATAGCAAGAAATCCTTGCTCTGCAAATCTTTCAGTAATACTTTTTATATGGTCATCGAGGCCCCACCATTCTTGTATAACTACAATGCCCGGAGCCTTGGATTCCAAATCGGTAGGTTTGCTCATATATCCTTCTGCTGAAACTCCATTTATATTCATTTCTACTATTTCTGATTGTATATTACCCATAATAATTTCTCCTAAATTAAAGTAACGTAGAGTTATATTACCACGAGTATCCGAATAACTGTCTACATATAAACTGATAAAACTTTATATAATTTGCATTGACTCATTGGTACTTGAAATATAGAATTTCTGTACATTGAATTGAGGAGGGCTACTATGGCTTTTGAAGAAATAACGAAACCATCTGTATCAAATATGAAAGAAACTCCAAATCTTATTGATTACCAGTCTACTAAAGAAAATTTCGATTGGTTCAAAGATGGGTTTTCCGGCCTAGATTGGCTCCCTGATGGCGGATTAAATAATGCATATGAAGCTGTCGACAGGCATGTAATTAATGGTAAAGGGCAACAAAAAGCTTTAATCTGGATAGGTAAAAACGGTGATGAAGAAACCTACACTTATTCTCAATTCAAAGAAGAATCCGATAAATTTGGCCAAGTTATGAAAAACCTTGGTATGCAAAGAGCTGATAGGGTTTTTATATTTATGGATAGAATACCAGAACTCTATTTTGCAGCGATGGGAATACTAAAAGCTGGAGGGGTAATAGCTCCATTATTCTCAGCTTTTGGACCAGACCCTGTTAGAGATCGTATGGAAGATGCAGGAGCAAGTTTTCTTGTTACAACTCCAGAACTAAAATCAAAAATAGATACTATGCTGCCAGATATTAAAACTCTACAAAAAGTTATTGTGATAGATAAGCCTGGCACTGCAAATATTAATACTGACGATAAAACATTACTTTACAAAGATTTAATGAACAAGGTTGATGCTAGCAATTTTGTACTTGAACCAACAACCCAATATGACTTTTCAATTATGCATTACACCTCAGGTTCTACTGGGAAACCAAAAGGGGTACTTCATCGCCATCAAGCAGTTGTTCAACAATGGTTAACTGGCAAATGGGCTTTAGATCTCAAAGAAGGAGATATTTATTTTTGTACTGCTGATCCAGGATGGGTTACGGGAACCTCTTATGGGATGATGGCTCCTTGGACAAACTGCGTAACACAAATTATTTATGAAGGTGGGTTTGGTGCTGCTTCTTGGTACGAAATCATACAAAAATATGGGGTAACAGTTTGGTATACAGCCCCAACCGCTATAAGATTACTCATGAGAGCTGGAGAAGCTGTTGTTCAAAGATATGATCTTTCTTCGTTAAGATTTATTGGTTCTGTTGGGGAACCTTTAAATCCTGAAGCTGTTGTATGGGGAAATAAAAATTATAAAATGCCCATACATGATAATTGGTGGCAAACTGAAACTGGTGCAATTATGTGCGCCAATTATGCAACAACAAATATTAGACCAGGATCAATGGGGAAACCTTTTCCAGGTATAACTATGGGGATTTTAGACGATCAATATAACGAATTAGGCTCTGGGGAAAGTGGAATACTAGCTGTAAGACCAGGCTGGCCTTCTCAAATGTTTGCTTATTGGCAACAGGATGAAATGTATAACTCTCGATTCAAAAAAGGATGGTATATTACAGGAGATCAAGCTTCTATCGATGAAGATGGATATTTTTGGTTCCAAGGTAGAGCTGACGATGTTATTAATACAGCAGGCCACTTGGTAGGTCCCTTCGAAGTAGAAAGTGCACTAATTGAACATGAAGCCGTAGCTGAAGCAGGTGTCATAGGTAAACCAGACCCTATAGCTATGGAAGTTGTAAAAGCCTTTGTAACATTAAATCCGGATTATGAAGCAACTGATCAATTGAGAAGAGAATTAATAGGCTTTGCTCGAGACAAACTATCAGCAGGGGTAGCACCACGAGAAATTGACTTTATAGATGTTATGCCTAAAACAAGATCAGGCAAAATTATGCGTAGACTTCTAAAAGCTCGCGAATTAGGATTACCTGAAGGGGACACTTCAACTTTAGAAGATGATGGATAGATTTATAATGCAGATGCGTGACCATCCCCACGAGGATCAGAGGCTCCTGCATAAACTCCAGTCTCAGGATTTACACATATAAGTTGAACGATTCCATGACTTATACCCTCTTGGCCCCAAGTTATAGTGTGTCCCTTACTCTGTAAATTATCTGTAATTGACTCTGGCATCCTAGGTTCAACTTGAACTTCAAATGGATCATTAACTGTTGGTGGATGACTCCCAGGTATACTATACCATCGTGGAGCATCAACTGCTTCTTGTGCTCCCAAACCATAGTCAATAATTGAAGTAATAATTTGTAAATTCCCTTGTGGTTGAAAATCTGCACCTGGTGTACCAGATATAATAAATGGCTTATTATCTTTTAATACGATATACGCATTGAGAGTATGCATAGGTCGTTTACCAGGCTGTACAGTATTAGGGTGTCCTTCTTCTAATCTGAATCCTTGTTGTCTGTTATTAAACACAATACCTGTACCCTCAGCAACAAATCCAGAACCAAATCCATTATAAAGACTATGTATAAATGATAGGGCATTTCCTTCTTTATCAATAACGCAAAAGTAACTGGTATCAGTACCTTCAGCTATTACTGGGCCAGGTCCTACTTCTACGCTAGCTTTTGAAGGATCTATGGTATCCCTCCTAGAATCTGCAAAATCCTTAGAAATAAGAGTATCCAATGGAATATCTTCAATATGAGGATCAGCTAAATATTCGTTTCTATCTGCAAAAACTCGCTTTTTAGCTTCAATCATCAAATGAATTGCCTCTGGGCTTAAATGTCCATAATCTGACAAATTAAACCCCTCGATTATATTTAGCATTTCGAGAAGTATCATACCCTGTGATGGTGGTCTGTTTTCTGCAACAGTATAGCCTCTATATTCAGTCTCGATTGGCTCATATACTTCAACTTTATGGTTAGCTAGAGATTCCTTATCCATGATACCTCCAGCTGCTTGAAATTCTGCTACTATTTTTTCAGCAATTTCTCCGTTATAAAATGCATCAATACCTTTTTCTGCAACAATTTTCAGTGTGTTTGCTAAATCAACATTTTTAAACATTTCACCTTCGCCATATAATGATCCATCGGATTTTAAAAATACTTTAGCTGATGACGGAAATTGAGCTAATTTATCTTTAGCTCCTTCAAGAACACGAGCAGCTCTGGGAGTTATCGGATGGCCTTCTTCTGCATATTTAATTGCTGGTTGCAATAAATCGGCAAGTGACATAGTCCCATAATTGGTATTAAAATATTCATATGCTGCAAGTTCACCTGGAGGCGAAGCCGCAAGTGGACCTATACCTGGCATCTCTGTATATCCTCTTGAGGTGTAATATTCTGGAGTTGCCTGCTTAGGTGCCATACCAGTTGAAGTTAAACCCTGTGTCTTACCGGTTTTAGCATCATAAAAAATTGCAAAAACTTCACCGCCAAATCCACACATTCCTGGAACTGTTATCGCTTCAACTGCAGCAGTAGCTAATGCTGCATCAAAAGCATTACCCCCATCGGCAAGTACTTTAATTCCCGCAGAAGCAGCTAATGGAGAAGTGGAACACACAATTCCATTTTTCGAGTAAACTGTTGGTCTTGATGCATAAGGAACGTTCATAATGCCTCCAAATATCTATTTTATACAACTTTTTTGACGAATTGAGTTGGTACATTGTATTTACCACCACTAAGTAATGTCAATGGACTTGTGTATCAATAAAACTTATTTTATATTTGTTAGCTAAACTCCCGCGGGTATAAATTTCTTTTTGGAGGCAAAAATTGGAATTTGAAAACATTAAATTTGAACATAAAAATAAAATTGCAATTATTACGTTAAACAGGCCTGAATCACTAAATGCAATGAATTCAGACTTGAGGCTTGAAATAGTACAAGCAATGGAAGAAGTAGAAAACAATCAAGATATATGTGCAGTCATATTTACAGGTGAAGGTAGAGCTTTCTCTGCTGGTGGAGATATCAAAGAACAAGTAAAAGTTGCAGCTATGACCGACGAAGAAAGAATTGCTCATAGAGAAAAAATTAAAAAAGCAAGTAACTTTAGTTGGCTAATCGCAAATAGCAGAAAACCAACTATTGGTGCAATTAATGGAATTGCATTTGGGGGAGCAGCCTTACTATCCTCTACGTTTGATATCAGAGTTGGATCAGAAAAAACTAGTTTTAGATATCTAGCAGCAACCTATGGGCAAGCAAATTCAACTTGGAGCCTACCTATGGTAGTAGGTATGGCCAAGGCGAAAGAACTTATGTTTACCGGAAGAGAAGTTAAAGCTGATGAAGCTTTTCAAATTGGTTTACTAAATCATTTAGTCGCACCAGATGAAGTAATGCCTAAATCTCTCGAGATTGCAGAACTAATAGCTGCTGGACATGCAAATATGATACAAGGAATAAAAACACTTCTTCATGAGGGTACCAAAATAGGTTATGAAGACAGATTACATTTGGAAAGAGATGCTCTTGGAAGCTGGATGAAACCAGTAGATCCAAGAGATGGTTTTGTCGATTTTCTTTCAACAAGAAAATCAAAATAATTGATTTAGGGAGGATATATGTCTAGTGAAAAGAAAGGACCTTTAGTAGGAATAAAGGTAATTGATTTTACTCATGTCTTAGCAGGCCCATTTGGATCAATGATACTATCTGATTTAGGTGCTGAAGTTGTAAATATAGCCAAGGTGGACGCTAAAGATGATAGTAGAGGTAGCGGACCGTTTGTAAATGGTATTAGTACCTATAGATATTCCTTAGAAAGGGGTAAAAAATCAATTCAGGTTGATCTTAAAAATCCCGAGGGGATTAAATTAGTTAAACAGTTA
Organism: SAR202 cluster bacterium; assembly: GCA_009392515.1. Classification (NCBI taxonomy): domain Bacteria; kingdom Bacillati; phylum Chloroflexota; class Dehalococcoidia; species SAR202 cluster bacterium. The sequence continues at coordinate 22,342 of VFGE01000023.1, forward strand.
ATTGATAAAGCAGATATAGTTACTGAAAATTTTTCACCTGGAACTATGGCTAAACTTGGTTTGGATTATGAAGAATTAACCAAAACCAATCCAAGACTTATTTTTGCTTCTTGTTCAGGATTTGGACAAACTGGCCCTTATTCCTCGAGGGGAGCTCTTGATGTAATTGCTCAAGGGTTTAGTGGTTTTATGAGTATAACTGGAGACCCTAGCGGGGGACCAATGAGAGCCGGTTCTTCAATAGGTGATACTCTTGGTGGAACATATATGGCTATGGGAATAATGTCTGCACTTTATGAAAGAGAACTTAGTGGAAAAGGTCAGAAAATTGATATTAGCATGGTTGAAAGTGTGATATATAATTTAGAAAATGCCATTATTCGATACTCAGCAACTGGAGAAGTTCCCCAAAGAGTAGGTGCAAGACATCCACTAACTACCCCCTTTCAGGCTTTTGAAACTAAAGACGGATGGATTGTGGTAGCAGGTGTCAGAGACTGGGAGGCGTTTTGTGTAATTCTTGGTATAGAAGAGCTTGCAACAGACGAAAGATTTGATACAAATCCAAAACGCACTGAAAATCATAGCATTTTAGAGCCAATTTTATCTAATATAATAAAACAACAAAATAGTGATTATTGGTTTGAAGTGCTTGAGGGTATAGCATTAACAGGACCAATTAACAATATCGAACAAATGGTTAATGATCCTCATATTAAAGCCAGAAATACTATTATTTCATTACCTGTACCTGGAGAAATTGAAAAAGAAGTCCTGGTATCTAACACTCCTGTAAGATTATCTAGAACTCCTGCTGAAATAACTGAAAGAGCGTTTGTAGTTGGAGAGCATACGAGAGAAATTTTACAAGAATGGTTGGGTTTAAACGAAAAATCCACATTAGAAATGGAAGAAAAAGGTATAGTAAAAAGTTCAGATAATCAATTCATATAACTAGGAGGAGAATAATGGGTGGACCATTAGAAGGTGTTAGAGTACTAGATTTAGGAAGATATCAAGCAGGTCCAAGATGCGGACTGATGCTTTATAGACTTGGTGCAGATGTCATAAAGATAGAACCCCCAAAAGGTGAAGAAAGTAGAACTAATGGCCAACACTACTGGGTGCAATATAACAGCGGTAAACGGAGCCTAGGGCTGAATTTGTATTCAGATGAAGGAAAAAATATCCTCTCAGAATTAGTAAAAACAGCAGACATATTTATTCAAAACTTTAGACCAGGTGTAATTGGAAAAATTGGCTTTTCATACGAAAAGTTAAAAGAATTAAACCCTAAAATAGTCATGGTAAATGTTTCAGCCTATGGGCAATTTGGACCATATAAAGACCGAGTGGGTTTTGATCCCATAGGACAAGCTATTAGTGGTTTAATGACAACGCAAGGTACAGAAGGAATGGATCCATTTAAGTGTTCCTTCCCTCTTATTGATAGAATAACAGCCTTACATGCAACTATTGGAGCTCTATCTGCTTTATGGGAATCACGAATTTCTGGTGAAGGACAAAGTTTAGATGTTTGTTTAGCAGATACAGGCTATACAACTGCAGAAATTCCAATATCTACATACTTAACAACAGGCGCAGCACCAAGAAGAACAGGTAATGGCAATACTTTTACTAACACTTATCAATGTAAAGATGGATGGGTGTATCTTATTTCTACTGGCCCCAGAATGTGGAAAAGAGCTGCAGAAGTTGTAGGCAAAAAAGAATGGATAGATGATGAACGATATGCTACACGGCAAGGAAGAACAGAAAATGCCGTAGAAATAGAAGAGTATTTATCTCAATGGTTTTCTGATAAAACTCGTGATGAAGTTATAAATCTTTTCTCCCCTCACGGTGTTCCAATACAAAAAATTAATACTATTGCTGAAGCAGCACATGATCCCCATATGAGAGAAAGAAATATTATTGAAGAAATTGACGATTATATTACTGACGCCCCTAATGTGAGCCGAATTAATGCTATTGGTGACATATTTCATTTCAGTAGAAGTGGATATCAAATTGGACACGCTCCTCTACCGGGAGAACACTCTAGAGAGGTTTTATCGGAACTTCTCAATCTTTCAGAAGAAGAATTAGACGCTCTTCATGCTGAAGAAGTAATCTAATGAAAGATTGGGAAATTATAAAAACTCATTTGATAAAAGCAGATGAGAAAATGGAATCTCTCATACATCAATTTGGTATATCTCCCTTCGCAACACAAGAAAAAAAGAAAATTAATCTCTTTGATAATTTAATAAGTTCAATTGTATCTCAACAATTATCAACAAAAGTTGCTCGTACAATAAAAGACCGATTATATTCTTTAGGAGAAATGTCAGAATTTACTCCAGATTTCTTGATACAAACTCCCACTGAAGATTTAAGAATGTGTGGATTATCATATGCGAAATGTAGAAGTATGAAAGAAATATCTGAGGTTCTCATTAAAAGGCCAGATTACCTTACTTCCCTCTATGATAAATCTAATGAATTTATAATTGAAAAGCTCATTAAATTACGAGGAATTGGTATTTGGACTGCAGAAATGTTTCAAATGTTTTCATTACAAAGGCAGGATATATTTTCTCATAGAGATGCAGGACTAATTAAAGGAATAAGAATAGTCTATTTTGATAAAGAAAAAGCAGAATTGGAAGAAATCGAAAAAATTACTTCCAAATGGAAGCCGTATCGTTCTATTGGGTCATGGTACATGTGGCAAGTGGCCAATAATGAACCACCTATAAATAAAAAATAGACTTGCTTTTTAAATACAAATCCTATACGATTTTCTCCTAATGATCCGCAGTAGCTCAGTGGTAGAGCGGTCGGCTGTTAACCGATTGGTCGTAGGTTCGAGTCCTACCTGCGGAGCCAATATATTTCCACCCCTAAATAACAATGCAATATTATAAAAAGTTATTTATTTTTATGCCTCTGATTCTGATATTTGTAGGATGTTCTCTATCTAAGGAAAACGATTCCAATATTACTACGCAAACAAAAATACAAACTAAAGATCCTACATCTACATATGAATTAACAACATCCACTAATTCAAAACAAATAACTGAAAATCTAAAAGTTGCATTTATAGCAGATCAAGGAATTAATGAAAAGGCTGAGAAAGTATTACAATTAATCAAAGATGAAAAAACAGACATGGTAATACATGCAGGTGATTTTGGATGTTGTAACTCTATTATTAAATATTTATATGGTCGTGAAAGTTATATAGGTACAGCACTTGACTGGGATGCGCAAATAACAAATATCCTAGGTCCTAATTTTCCTTACTTTGGAGCAATTGGTAATCATGATGGAGGTAACTGGACAACATATCAAAAATTGTTACAGCAAAGAGTTGATAATAATATAGATGTAACTTGTTTTGGCAATCTTGGTATTAAATCTACATGTATTTATAAAGGATTATTTTTTATTTTATCTGGAGTTGGAGAAATAGGAGACAATCATAATAGTTATATAAGTAATGCTTTAGAAAACAGTGATGCTTTATGGAAAATATGTACTTGGCATAAGAATCAAAAAGAAATGCAAATAGGAAGCAAGAAGGATGCTGTTGGTTGGGAGCCTTATGAAAATTGTAGAAAAAATGGAGCAATAATTGCTTCAGGCCATTCACATACTTACTCAAGAACAAAAACTTTAACTAATACCACCACTCAAGAAGTTCATCGGGACTGGAATCAACGAAACGAAATACAAATATCCAAGGAAACTGAAACTCAAAAAGGTTCTACATTCGTCTTTGTTTCAGGAATCGGTGGAGAAAGTATAAGAAATCAAGAAAGATGTAAACCTACAACTTATCCATATGGTTGCAACAATGAATGGGCAAAAATATACGCTTCAAACCAAAATGCTAAGCCTGGTGCTCTTTTTATTACATTTCATGTAGATGGAGATCCAACGAAAGCAAAAGGATATTTTAAAAACATTGATAATGAAATAATCGATGAATTTATTATTCATAATTTTACTAAATAAATTCTAATATTTTTCAAATAAATCTCTAATTTTTTGTGTATCACTTGTTTGTAATAAGCTTAACATTAGTAATATTCGAGCTTTTTGAGGTGACAAATTATCACAAGTAATAAAGCCTTCATCTCTAAATTTTTCTGTAAGTACGATCCTACCCATAATAGACCGAGATGCCAATACTACTGGAATACCATCTTTGACCAATTGAAGAGCAGAATCTTTCATTACAGTTGGCAATGTTCCAGAGCCAAAACCAGCTAGAATTAGTCCTTGAGATTCATTTTTTTTCACAGCTTCAATCAATAAACCATCACCGCCAGAATAAGCTACGACAATATCAACTCTTGGCAATTGATTTAACCCCTGAGTACTAAACTCACTCTGGTAAGTATGAGTTTTTGTTGAATTACGATAAAAAATTACTTGTCCATCTGAATCTACAAAACCCAAAAACCCTAGATCATTAGATTGGAAAGTGTCGACACGTAAGGTGTTCATTTTAATGATTTCCCTTGCCGAATGAATTTGATTATTTAATACTCCCATTACACCCATATTTGAAGCATTTTTACTGGAAGCTATACGTATTGCATCAAGTAAATTAATATCTGCATCTGTACTCATGGATGATGGCGGCCTCATAGCGCCAGTTAACACAACTGGTTTATTAGACTTGACTGTAAGATTTAAAAAATATGCTGTTTCTTCTAAAGTAGCTGTGCCGTGCGTAATAACAATACCGTCAATTCCCTCTTGTAAAAGTGTATTTGCACGTTCAGCAATGACCAGCCAATCTATAGGAGTAATATTGGTACTACCAGTAGCTAATAAATTCTCGTAGGTTAAATTTGCAATGTTTTGCACTTCAGGAATACGTCCTATAAGTTGTTCAATTGTATAACGATTTCCCGTATCGGAATATTGAGTATAATCCAGTCGATTAGCACCAATACCAGATATTGTTCCCCCTGTAGCAATAATATGTACATTTGGTAATTCTTGTTTCATATCTACCTCCTTGTCTGATTTTACACTTTTGTGTAGAAAACTCATATAAAAATTGACAGTTGAATATCACTAACGTTTAATATTATTAAAGAATGATTGGAGTAAATTATGTATAATCTCGCATTATTTTTACATGTAATTTCAGCCCTTGGGATAGGGTATGTAGTTCTCTTTGGAATATTTAATTCAAAAATTGAGCTACCTTCAAGTCAATTTAGAATTAACTTAACACTGCTTCCAATAGTTAGTCTTCTTTCTTTACTAACTGGAATATGGATAATTCAAGTTGCTAATTATAGCCACGGAGCCTTATGGGTTTCTATCTCATATTCTTTATGGATAGCTCTCATAATTATTAACGAAGTTTTACTTCGACGAAAATATAAAAAAGCTATCAATAATAATCAAGGTGTTGTTTATGTATCTACCGAATACTACTTATTGACAATAGTAGCTGTAATACTCGTTGGGTTAATGATTTATAAACCTGCATAAAAAACAATCCAATGATAGAAGCATACTTTTCTCTATTTGGTTTTATGATTTTGATGGTAGGTACACCAGGGCCAGCAAATTTACTCGCTATGCTTGGTGGGTCACAAATAGGATTGAAATCTTGTAGTGGATTTCTCGTTGGTCTCGCTGTAGGCAAAATACCTCTGAATATTCTTATAGGATTTGGATTTGGAGTAATCCTCTCTGACAACCTAACACTATTTCAAATATTTAAATACGTAAGTGCGGGTTATATGATTTATCTTGCAACACGCTCTTGGAATAGTAAGCCTGTTAATACAGATGATATTCAACAATCACACCAATTTAATTTTAAACACGGAATTATTGTTCATCCTCTTAACCCCAAAGCATGGGTAATGTCAGCTCTTGCATGGAGTAACTTTGCTCCTGCTATAGGATCTTTTCCTACACAATTAGTAACTGTGGTCTTTGGTTTTGCTATATGTCAATTAACACTCACGAGCCTTTGGTGTTGGGGTGGTAGTGTACTTGGTCGTTCTCTACCAAATAACCAAAAACTCATGAGAAGCATGATTATTCTAACTATCTTAGTCGTATTATGGGCAATTCTATCTTGATATGTTATTCAAACCTATCCATCTATATCCGAAAAAACTCTTTGAGCAATTCGGAAACATTCAACTCCAACAGGCATACCACAATAAATAGCAACGTGATGTAATATCGATTTGATTTCTTCTCTTGTTACACCATTATTTAATGCCCCACGAAGATGTAATTCCCACTCAGTCATTCTGTTTAATGCAGCAATCATTGCTAAATTTAGCATCGATCTTGTTTTTTGATTTAATGTTTCATCACCCCATCCAAATCCCCACGCAAATTCAGTTACTAATTCTTGAAATGGTCTATTAAAATCTGTTGCTTGTGCAAGAGATCGTTCTACGTATTCTGCACCTAATACTGATTTCCTCTTTGCTAATCCCTTTTCAAAAAGTTCCTTATCCATAACTCTCCCTTCATTACAATAAGAAAATGCCCAGAAAATTCTGGGCATTTCTATTAAAACTATTTAATTGTTAATTTACTCTTCTCTGAGATACGTAAATACACCTGTTACTGCAGTGCTTACCATCATTGCAAACCAAACGATAGCCATATTCTCAGAATCGTATCCCATTATAGGTGTACCAATTGCTCCCAAAAGACCTGTAATAATTAAAAGTATTGCTACAACTATATTCCAATTTTTTTGGATAATCATACCAAGGCCAATCAATGCAAATCCTAAAAATCCTGCAATAGTACCAATTGTTCCTACACCTTGTGAAGCAACAACTAATGATGCACCTATAGACACTCCAGCAGCACTTGCTGTAGCCTCACCTATAGCTGCGGCATTGGCTGCATCTCCTGCTGCAACTGCAGCAGCAGCAGCGGCGGCACCAGCGGCTTGACCAGTAGAAGAAGCATCAGCTGCAGCTGCTATTAAACCGTTTTCGATTAAAAAGGCAGCAAACATACCAACAATTAAAACAAATCCTATATTAGCTAAACCTGCTCCACTTCCTCCAGTCATAGTACTTCGTACGTAACCATAAGATGCAAACATAAGTCCCATAGCTACTGTGACTATAGCCATACCTGTACCTATATTCGACGAATTTTCGCCTAACAATAAAGTAATTCCTTTTGTATCAGACCAATCTGCATCTCCTATTGTTGATAACAGTGTAAAAAACATCGCCAATACAACAATTGGACATATCACTAATAAAACAGCAGATATATTTTTTTCAGAACCCATACACACCTCCTGGGTTTATATTTAACTGCAGGGATTGTAAACGAAAACCAAATATAAAGCAAAATATCGTAAAAATTTATCATATTTAACCGTATTATTAATGATTCAGTAACAGAATCGTTAATAATGAATAATATGCACCAAAAATTTAGCAATATTTATAAATAATTAGAATATTGAGCATTTTATCGTATTTTTGTATATAAATTGTGATTAATAACACAATATTTTTGCTATATTTAAAGAGTCGAGACTATATAAATTTTAGAGGCCACACTAAAAATGCATATTTTTTCAGCAATATTAAATTCCTATTTATCTTTTTCGATTAACAAATCCTTTATATCCCTATGTTGTTGTCTATGCTGTTGTCTTCTTTGTTGTAGAAATCTTATGGTCTCTTCAGGGTGGGAGGTGCAGATGAAATAATTTGAATTAAGAATCACCGACTTAGTAGAGACCTCAAAAGAGGTCTTTTTTTTTACTCAAAAAAGGAGGAACAAATGTCAGTTATACTACAAACATTACTCTATCCACATCATGGACGATGGACTGAGGTAATCAATGATGTTATTACTTTACGAGAAGAAGAAAATCTAAACACTAACGTGAGTGTTTCTCTTGCAATGCCATTAATTGCTAACCGCCATATTGCAGTAAATGGTGTTTTTCAAAATCCTGATGAACTTGAAGAACGAATGGAACAGGTCACACCTGAATTTAACGCTAAACATGCACAAATTCATGCCAAATGCTCAGATGTCAAAAGAAATCTACTGATTGTGAATCAAATGCCAGAAGGCACTCCAGATAATCCGAAATTTATTGTTCGGCGTACATTTATAGCAAAAAGAGGGGAAAGAGATTCATTATTAGAATATACAAAAGAAAGATGGGCTAATCAAGAACAAAAACCATTAGTAATGATTCCTTTAGGTGGAGATGCTGACGTTCTTAGAATGTCTCTCTATTTTGCCTCTCTCAGTGATGTAGTTAATGCATATGAAAGAACAATTGGACCTGATAATTCAGGAGTCAGGGCAAAAATTGCTGATCTCACAGAAAAATCCTACATATCTTTACACCGAGTGATTTCTAGAGCTCAAAATTAAATATTTAATGAGGGGGGAGGATGAAAATGGGACATTATTTATTACAAGGGTCATACTCAGCAAATGCTTGGGCTGCACAAATAGCTAATCCACAAAATCGATTAGAACAGGTTTCAAATATGCTTGCACCATCCGGTATTAACATAGTTCAGGGATTTGCAGCATTTGGTGAAAATGACTTAGTTTTACTTATTGAAGCTCCAGATGACAAAACAATGGCTGCAGCATCAATAGCTATTGGAAGCACGGGGGCCGTAACGAATCTAAAAACGACACCATTAATGCCGATAGAAGATTTAGTAGATGCGTTAAAAACTGCACAGGGAATTAGTTACACTCCACCTACTGGTTAATTTTACCTATCGCCTCTTTTATTAGAACACTTTAGGGATTGGATTATGACCTAAAGTGTTCTAATTTAAAGTAAAATATCTTTAAATATACACTATAAATATTTAGGAGTTTTGTAATGTGGGATGACATGCCTAAAAAAACTGATCAATCTTCTAATCATCCATATAGACCTAATGCTATCAATATAGAATCTACGTATTCATTGTCATTTCATGACATTTTTATTAAACCTGGTTTTCTATCTCATCTTGGATCCTACACACTAAGTTTAATCATATCAACAATTGGTGGCGGGATTTTGGTAAGTGTTATTGCTGCATTCTTTCTAGATTCTAACGAAAATATGACTGCTAAAGGATTTGGAATTGCATTTCTTGTTGCAGGTTTTGTTATTCTAGTTTTACCCATGTATGGTGTTATTTCTACTTTTTTAAAATATAACAAACCAACTATTAAAAGTATCGAAAAAAGGTTTATTTCAGTACTAGCAACACCTGTGGTTATTTTGGTATTTTTTATTATCTCAGGTATATGTATTGCAACGAACGTTTTGGTGATATTGGTTCCTCTTGCTACTATAGCTCTTACAGGCCCACTTCATTTCTATCTATTAACTTCATTTAATAAAGAAAAATATTTAAGTATGTCAGTCAGTAAATCTGTAACAAAAACTGTTGATGTAAATCCAGAAATCGAAAACCTTCAAAAAGAAATGGAAAACCTTCGAGAAGAAATTGCAAATCAGCAACCAACCATTCAAGAAAATAATCCAGAAATTGAACGTATGGCTGAAGAAATAGCTTTTCTTAGAGCACAGTTAGAAGCAAAAAATACTGTAGAATATACACCTGAAGAAACTCAATGGAGACCTTCTCCTATTACACCAGAACCAGGACGATTTGAGGGGACGTATTTAAAAGGAGGACCATATATTCTTGCATTCATTTTGGCCAGCCTTATACTATCCAGTGCTCTTGGTGGGGGAATTTATGGTTTGTTTAAAATATTAGACAAAAACGATGACGGAACATCCATAACGAGACAATATGCAAATGAAATATTAGATTGTGATAGGGCATTGGTTTCTTGTTAATGATAAGTAAAGGAGTATTATGAAAATTACAAATGTAAAAATGGATATGTTCTACTGGAAATCGGAACCATGGAAAGTAGGACTTAATTTTCAAACTTTCGGTAGTACTCAAAAACTTGGAGTAGTTACTGTTGAAACAGATGAAGGAATAAGTGGAAACGCTTTTCTCGGTAGCTCGAGGATGGGTGCGGATCATTTTGCTCCAGGTTTGATTGAATTTATTAAACCAAGACTTATTGGGAAAAACCCTCAAGATATTGGTGCGATTTGGCAAGATCTTTGGAAAGCTAACCGATCGGTTTCAACATACATAATTGGTGCAATAGATATTTGTCTTTGGGATATAAATGGGAAAATTACTGGTCAACCAATCCACAGACTACTAGGCACATGCAAAGAGGTTGTTCCTGTATATTCGAGTACAGGTTTTTGGGAAACAAAAGAAGAATATGCAGAAGAAGCTATTAAATTTAAAGAAATGGGCTGGATAGCTCATAAAATACATCCACATGGAATTGCAGCAAACGATATTGAAATATCTGAAGCTGTACGAAAAGCTGTGGGTCCTGAGATGAAACTGATGCTAGATTCAACATGGGCTTACAACTACGAAGATGCTGTAAGGGTTGGCCGTGCAATAGAAGAATTAAATTACTATTGGTATGAAGACCCTTTAGCGGAAGAAGATATTTACAACTATATAAAACTTCATCAAAAATTAGATATTCCTATTCTATCTACTGAATATGCCCCTGGAAGGTATTATGGCATGACTCAATGGATCACCCAATTTGCAACTGACATCCTTAGAGGCGATGTAGCGATTACTGGTGGTATTACTCCATTGGTTCGACTATGCCATCTTGCAGAAGGATTCAAAATGAAATGCGAGATTCATCACGGAGGAAACTCCTTGAATAATGTAGCCAACCTACATGTTACGATGGCAGTCCCTAACTGTGAATTTTTTGAATTTTTCCCTTCCACAGGAAGTAATATGTTCGGGTTAGTAGAAGATATCCAATTCGATGGAGGTGTTGTACATGCACCTACAAAACCTGGGCTTGGATATGATATAGATTGGGAACTTTTACATAAAGAATACGCTGGTACTGCAGAATAAAGGAGATCAATTATGCCAAGTGATATACCTCAATCTATCGTAGGTGAAGAATTACCAAAGGGTGTATTTACTTCAACCGTAGTTGTAGATTGTGAACATATAGAAAAAATGCTTCATAAAGCTACAAGAAATCAATTTACCTTTTATTCTGATGAACCAGAACGACTTGGAGGAGATGCTAAACATCCCTCTCCTTTAGCTCATATTGTAGCTGGTATTGGATTCTGACTACTTACTCAACTGAAGCGGTACGCTTCAATGAGAAAAGTAGGAATTACTACCGCTAAAGTACACGTTGAACTTGACTATTATCTCAAGGGGTCAGTAAAACAAGGTACTGTTGAAAATAAAGTAACGGAAGTTAGAAGTGAATTTACTGTAGAATCCAAAGATCCTGATTCTGACGTTTTAGAAATAATTAGGATCGCTAAACAAGGTTGTTTTGCAGAAAATCTGGTTAAAAATGCGGTACCTTTAAAAAGTTCATGCCTACTCAACGGAAAAGAAATAGATGTGACGCAAACTTGACAGTACTATCCTGCTCAAGTTTAATGAAGTAGGTTAGTTATATCTATTAGGTATCATAATATTATTATGGCAAAACAATTAAACATATTTAGTATGGTAATTCTCATGCTAACCATATCGCTTTTTACCGCGTGTGGAAATGATTCTCCAAAGGAAGCTCCAAATGTTCAAGCTACAATTGATGCTGCTATTGAGATCGGTATAGCAAAAATACCCACTGCCACACCTACTCCTTTACCTATATCTACACCTACTCCTGTTCCTACTCCTACACCTCTTCCTACTCCTACACCTCTTCCTACACCCACACCTACTCCTACACCTACACCTACTCCTACTCCTACTCCTGTACCCACACCTACGCCTACGCCTCTTCCTACACCTACACCTACTCCTACCCCTACACCTACACCTACCCCTACACCTAC
>VFGE01000024.1 GCA_009392515.1 SAR202 cluster bacterium
CAATAGAAGAACATAGAAAAAACTCCAACCAAAGTAATTATCAACCAATTAAAAACAAACCATTTATCGAACAAAAGATAAATAAAACTGAAGAAAAAATTGACACCCAAAAAAAACCAAAGCGTGCGTTCATTTTTGGTAAACCATGGGCAATACCAGAAATGTCACTACTAGAATATGGACCTGAAGCTTCGATTTCATCTGATGAATCAACATTAGTTGCCGAAAAAATAGAAGAAACTCTTTTAAATCACGGAATCGAAGTTAGAGTTAACCAAATTAAGCCTGGACCAACAGTTACTATGTACGGCCTTACCCCTGGATGGACAAGAAAGACAAGAAAGGCCAAAAAAAATGATGACCAGGATAACAATCAAGAGGAAGAGACTGATAGAGGGACACGAGTAAAAGTAGATAGCATTGTAGCACGAGAAAAAGACTTAGCATTAGCTCTTGCAGCACCTAGCTTAAGAATAGAAGCACCTGTACCTGGAGAATCTATAGTAGGTATAGAAGTACCAAATAAAAAAGCACTAATGGTAAGTCTTAGAAAAACATTAGAACATGAAAAAGTAAATAATATTAAAAGTGAACTAGGCATACCATTAGCTTTAGGCCAAGGATCTAGTGGAGAAGCAACTATTACTGATCTTCGAAAATTGCCACATTTATTGATTGCTGGCTCTACTGGTAGCGGAAAAAGCGTCTGCATTAATACGCTACTAGTTTCTATGATTGCTAAAATGACTCCTGATAAATTACGATTATTACTTATTGATCCTAAGCGAGTAGAACTTACACCTTTTAATGGGATACCTCATTTAATATCACCAGTTGTAGTAGAACCTGATGAGGCAGTTAAATCTTTAAAAGGACTTCTCGAAGAAATGATACGAAGGTATAAAATTCTTGAAGAAATTGGTGTAAGAAATATTGATAGTTATATCAATCACCCTAAGGCATTTGAACCTATGCCTTACTTAGTAATAGCAATAGACGAATTAGCTGACCTGATGATGACTGCGCCTTATGAAGTCGAACAAACACTTACGCGCTTAGCTCAACTAGGAAGAGCAACTGGAATACACTTAATCGTTGCAACACAAAGACCATCTGTAGATGTGGTAACTGGATTAATTAAGGCTAATTTCCCTAGTAGGATTAGTTTTGCTGTTGTTTCTCAAGTCGACTCTAGAACAATTTTAGACTCAAGTGGTGCAGAAAGACTATTAGGTAAAGGAGATATGTTATTTCTATCATCAGACTTCCCAAAAGCACAACGAGTTCAAGGTGCATATTTAAGCGATCAGGAAATAAACAAACTAGTTAATTATTGGTCTTCTCAAGAAGGTCCACCATTACCAGAAATATCATTAGAATTACCAATTAATGATATAACTAATCCAGATTTTGATTCAGGAGACTTCCCTAAAGACGAACTATTTAGTAAGGCTTCAGAATTAGCAGGAAGATACTCACATATATCTACTTCACTACTTCAACGAAAGTTACGTATTGGATATCCACGAGCTGCTAGATTAATTGATCAACTAGAAGATGCTGGGGTGATTGGGCCAGAAGAACCAGGAAAATCCAGAGAAGTACTTATTCAATCTTAGTTAGGAAGCTTTACTACTTTTCCTTCTGGATTAAGAAAATGAGTTTTAGCTGTTTTATTATTATTTTTTTCTATCACTTCATTTAAAGCACTTACAGCTAATTCCTTATCGATAGAAATTATCGTCCCTAAAGCAACATATAATACATCTACAGCTTCATTTGCAACATTATGAATAGATTCAGATTCTAAAGCCACTTTAAGCTCATCAACTTCCTCAGTTTGGATAGGAATTCTATCAAGCAATTTTTCACGACTATAAGTATCTAATAAATCAAATCTATCATGGAAATCGTATACAGATTGAAATAATTCTCCAACTTTTGCTTTCAATTCTTCTGTATCCACAACTTACTCCTAAATATTTAATACTTTTATTTATTGAAAATTTTTATAATTAATTTGATTATAAAGACATTTGGGTACTCATTACATTATAGATTAAAGAAAGATCAAATTGTACGTATCAGACTTAGAATTAACACAATATCGAAATTTTTCTAATATTCATTTAGAATTTTCACCGGGGCTCTCGATAATTTCTGGCAATAATGGGGAAGGTAAAACTAATCTACTTGAATCGCTTTATTTAATTTCTATAGGAAAGTCATTTCGAGCAAGAAACGATTTTGAATTAATCAAGCACAGATCCCCTGATCAAATAAATAAATTTGTTACACAGACAACTATTCATGGTATAACTAAATTTGCTGATGAAAAAAATAATATTGTCATAGCGCTTCCTTCTGACAATAACCAACATAAAGAAATGAAACTTAATGGAATCAATATATCTGCATCGCAATTAGTTGGCAAAACTCCTACTGTACTATTTACTGCACATGACATGGATATAGTTTTAGGAAGCCCAGGAAAAAGAAGACAATTTTTAGATATATTAATATCCCAAGTGAATCAAGAATATTTAATCAAGTTACAAAAGTATCAACAAATATTAACTCAAAGAAATTCTTTATTAAAATCTATACGAGAACAGCAATCATCTGAAGACGAATTAGTATATTGGAGCGCCAAATTAATCGAATTAGGGACATTTATTATTAATAAACGCAACGATATCATTAGCTTTATTGATAGAGAAATACAAGAAATTCATTCTGAATTTTCACCTAAGGAAAAATTGTCTTTCAAGTATATTCCTTCGGTTAGTATTGAAAATTTTGAAGAAACCTTAAATTCAACCCTAAAACAACAAATCGTAATGGGAATCACTGATATAGGTCCCCATAGAGATAATGTTTTAATCCATATTAATGAAAAATCAGCATATAGTTTTTCTTCTAGAGGTCAAGCAAAAAATATAGTACTTTCATTAAGGTTATCTGAAGCAAAAATAATTCAATCAACTATAAATGTACAACCTATACTACTTCTAGATGATATACTTTCAGAACTTGACGAGTTTAGAAGAAAAAAAATTATTGAAAAAATGCATATATATAATCAATCAATAGTTACTACACCTGAACCTGATTTAATAGAAGCAACGTATGCAAACAACATCATTCATATACGTAATGGAGAAATACTAAAACAATAAGTAAAGAGGAGTATGGTATGCCAAATAATTCCATTAATTTTATGACTATTTCTGAATTATCAGAAAATATTCGTGAAAAAAAACTTTCACCAACTGAGATCGTAAAAGAATTACTAATAACAATTAAAAAATTGAACCCTGCAAACAAATCTTTTTTATATATAGCTGAAGAAGAAAGTATAAAAGAAGCCCAAAGTATCGAAAAAGAAATATCTTCTGGGAACTATAAAGGACCGTTACATGGTATACCTATCGGACTAAAGGATTTGTATGAAACCGATAATATGCCTACAACTTCAGGAAGTATTATTTTCGAAAACTATCAATCAAACAAGAATGCTACTAGTGTTCAAAAATTAATCAATGCAGGTTCAATTATTATTGGCAAATTAAATATGCACCCTTTTGCGTTTGGTGCATTTGGAACCAACTCTGATTTTGGTACACCTCCAAACCCATGGAATACTTCACATATTCCTGGAGGATCAAGTAGTGGTTCCGGAGTAGCTGTTGCATCTGGTATGATTCCAGGAGCTACAGGATCAGACACAGGAGGATCTATAAGAATTCCATCTGCAGTATGTGGAATTGTTGGCATAAAACCAACGTATGGGAGAATTAGTAGATATGGATTAACTCCATTATCATGGTCTTTAGATACTGCAGGCCCAATGACAAGAAGTGTAAAAGATTGTGCTTATATGCTAGAAGCAATGTCAGGGTTTGATACCAATGATGATTCTTCTTCTACAAGAGATGTTCCTCAATTTTCTAAAGCTTTTGATCAAGAAACTCGAAAATTTACAATAGGTATACCCAAAAATCAATATTTTACTAATATTCATTCCGAAGTTGAAACAAAAGTAAATGAGGCAATAGAAACACTGAAAAAACTTGGTTTTAAAGTAGTAGAAATAGACATCCCCACCCCTGAAGAAGCCGGTAAAATTCAAACTAATATTATCAATCCTGAAGCTGTAGCTTTTCATCAAGACAGGTTACGAAATGATATTGATAGAATAGCACCTGATGTTAGAGCAAGACTCGAATCTGGGGTATTTATTCCAGCAGTAAATTATATTCAAGCACAACGGTTACGAAGACAATTTATTAGCCGCATGGTTGAAAGTATGTCAAATGTAGATGCCTTAATAACACCTACTGAACCAATATGTTCACCCCAAATAGGCCAAACCACAACGACTATTAACAATGAAGAAGTCACCATACAATCATTATTAACTAAATTTACCTCACCATTTAACTTATCTGGATTGCCAGCGATTAGTGTACCTTGTGGTTTCGATACTAAAGGGTTACCAATTGGTCTTCAAATTGTTGGAAAACATTTTGACGAAATGACAATTTTACAAATTGCTCATATATTTGAATCCAATACTGAATGGAATACATTGAAACCATCTTTATAATTAATATAATAACGGATCTAAATTACCTTTCATATTAGATTCATCAGCAAATTTATTGATATTAGCAACTGTAGTATCTTCTACAAATATTCCGTTTTTCATACGATCTTGCTTAGTAATATGTTCAATTTCGCCAGGATAATAAACCCTATCATAGCCTGAAGCTACTTCAGTAGAACTTAAATCCAAAGCAAAATCAGTGACTTCTTGTTTAAAAACTTCGAGATCTCTAAAGGCTTCAACATTCATTACAATCATTAAACAACCGTCATTATGAATTCCATCTTTTGAAACCCCAAATCCTAACCCAGTGAGTATTCCTGAAAATGTTTCTACCGCTGCAGAAAGGCCATATCCTTTGTGACCTTGATCAGCTCCTAAGGGTAAAATTGCACCACCCTGACTAAAATCATTTGGATCATTTGTTTGATTTCCGTCTTTATCCAAAATCCAACCAAATGGAATATCTTTTCCTCTACTTCTAGCTAAGTTAATTTTACCTGCAGCAACTGATGATGTAGCCATATCTACAAACATAGTTCCCTCAAGGTTACTTGGAAATGCTATACAGATAGGATTTGTACCTAATTTTCTTTCTTTACCTCCAAATGGAACAACCATTTTAGGCCCTCTGCCTGAATCTGCGGTCATAATAGCTATCATACCTTCTTTTGCAGCCATAAGAGGATAACTTGCTACTCTTCCTACATGGCTTTGTTGCACTACTGTAATAGCAGCTATATTATCTTCACGAGCTTTCTTTATAGCCAATTTCATAGCAAAATCAGATACATAATATCCAAATCCCCAATTCCCATTGATTCGTGCTGTTGTACGAGATTCATTATTTACTTCTATTTCTGCGCCTGGCTTAATATGTCCACGTTGAATTCGATCTATATAAGTAGGAATTTGAATTACTCCATGAGAATCATGGCCAACTAGATTAGCCTCAACAGAGTGTTCTGAAATAAGTGTAGCCTCATCTTCACTTGCTCCATATGATTGCATTAATTGTGAAATAAAATTTCTTAAGTCATTATGGTTTATTAAAGGCATTTCTATCTCCTTATCTCATATAATTAAGAATAACTATATTCATCTTCTGGGTAAGTTTGTATATTATACTCATTATCATAAATTTTTATATAGGAAGAAATGTACAAATATGAAAATCACAAATATAGAAACATTTTTAGTTGATTCTGGATGGTGGCCATTTTTATTTGTAAAAATTGAAACTGATGAAGGAATAACTGGATATGGAGAATGTACTGAAACTAGACAACCGCATGGAGTTGTAGGATCTATTGAAGATTTTTCAAAGCTATTAATTGGCAAAGATCCTCGTTCGTTTGAAATGCTTTTATTGGACTTAAAACGAATTTCTATACAAAGTAGGGGTGGAATAGCATACAAAGCTATTTCAGGAATTGAATTAGCTCTATTAGATATTAAAGCTAAGTCTTTAAATATTTCTGTAGTTGAATTATTTGGAGGACCAACGCGCGAACATGTACGATTATATTGGTCTCATTGTGGAACATATCGTGCAAGAAATTATGAGTTATGTAATACACCTCCTTTAGAATCACTTAAAGATATTTATAACCTTGGTAAAGAGGTTATAGAAAAGGGATATACTGCCCTTAAAACTAATATCATTATTCCTGGCAAACCCGCTCAAACTTGGGGAGGTGGATTTGCAGGTCCAATAGGCAGTACTGATGGTGTAATTCCAAAAGATATATTGACTCATCTTGACAATCAAATTGGAACATTCCGTGACGCAGTTGGAGAAAATATAGATATTAATTTGGATCTTAATTTTCATGTAAAACCCGAGAGTGCCAAACGTATAGCAGATGTGGTAGAAAAATATAACCTCATGTGGTTAGAAATCGATATGTATCAACCTGAAGCGCTACGTGAATTGAAAGATTCGATTAATATTCCCATTTGTTCAGGAGAAAATTTATTATTTATGCAAGAATACTTACCATATTTTCAAGCTCGATCTGCTGATATATTTATGATTGATGTACCATGGATGGGGTTTTCTCAAGGTAAAAAAGTAGGAGACTTAGCTGAGACATTCCAGTTTAATGTTGCTCCACATAATTACTATAGTCATCTTTCAAGCTTTATTAGTGCAAGTTTATGCGCAGTTTTACCTAACATAAAAATTATGGAAATTGATGTTGACCAAGTATCTTGGAAGGATGATTTGGTTACGAATGTACCAGAAATTACTGATGGATATATGAAAACACCTTCAGGAATAGGATGGGGGACCGACTTAAATGAAGATGCTTTAAAAGAACATCTTTGGGATAAATAAGAAGCTTTACACACTTAATCAGGGGCTTGAACTACCTCAACTCGCGACTTGTCGTATGGTGTTTGTATAAATGCCAACAAAGCACCTTCCGGAGTTTCTAATGGTTCCTCCAACACTATTGCGCCTAATTTTTGCAAACGTTCTAATTCTTCTTTCATATTGGGAACATAAATTCCAAAATGTTCCAACCCCTCATGCACACCAGAACCAATTTCCGGTAGTGTTTCATTAGACCTAGCACCTGATATATTTACTCTTGTTCCGTCCTTAGATTCAGTAACAATAAAATAGTCCATTAATTTAGTATTAAAATCCCTTACACTTCTACTTATAATTTTGAAACCAAATGCTTCAGCGTACCATTCTGCGACTTTATCTGGATCATCTGTTTTTATATGTATATGATTAATCATATATGACATACCAAACCCCTGGTATTAAATAAAAAAACTATTCTACTTCCAAGCTAACAATAACTGCAGCATTAGCAATAATAGTTACATCATTTCCATCTGGGCTAGGAACGTTTAACCCACCCTGAACGACATTAATTGATTTCATTCCATATGGTAATACGGACAAAACTTCATCCCCGTTAACCTGGTCAGGTTCAGGAACAGCAATTGTAACATCTACATACATTGAATTAGCTCCATCTGCAAAAATACCTGGGAAAGAAACACTATTATGCCATAATGCGTCTCTGACTGCCCTTTGGGCAGCTTTGGTATAATCTTTACCATGCAAATCTGTACCCATTCCCATTTCTAATAAACATCTTTTTTTTGCCATTATATTCTTCTCCATTCTAAACCTATAACTTCTAACATAAGTTTGATAATCATAACAAAAATTAAATCTAACTTATATATAGGTTCATTATGATAAATACGATATTTGACAAAAGAATTATTAAACTAAATACTTATTGTCTTATACTTATAATTTCTGTAACTTTATTAAGGTATAAAAATGACAATAAAACATCTACTTAGTATTAATGATTTGAATGGTTCTGAAATATCATCAATAATTACTCGAGCCATTTCTAGCAAACCTATGCCTTACAATAATCTATTAGAAAATGAAACAGTAGGAATATGGTTTGAAAAACCATCTTTGAGAACCCGGTTGAGTTTTGAAATCGGAGTTAAGCAACTAGGTGGTACTACTATTTATCTAGATAAGGACAACATCGGTGTGGGGTCAAGAGAACCAATCAGAGATGTAGCTAATGTAATATCTCGATATATTTATGCGTTTATTGCGCGTACTTTTGCACATAGTACCCTAACTGAATTTGCTAAATATTCAACAATTCCGATTATTAATGCTTTGTCAGACGAAGAACACCCATGTCAAACTCTTGCTGATTTAGTAACGATACAAGAAAAATTCGGTACATTGAAGAATATTACTATTGCATATATTGGAGATGGTAATAATGTAGCTAGAAGTTTAGCTTGTGGTGCTTATCAGATTGGGATGCCCTTTATATCTTCATCTCCGGAAGAATACAAATTAACAATTGATAACGAAAAAATTAACCAATCGATAATTCATGAAATAAATCCAAAAAAAGCTATGTCAGCTGCAGATGTTATATACACTGATGCCTGGACAAGTATGGGACAAGAAGCAGAATCAGAAATACGAAAAAAGGCATTCCAAAAGTACCAAATAAGCGTAGAAGATTTGAACTCTGCAAAAGATAACGCAATATTAATGCACCCATTACCGGCTCATCATGGTGAGGAAATTTCACAAGATCTTTTATATCACAAAAAATCAGTAGTTTTTGATCAGGCAGAAAACAGACTTCATGCTCAAAGAGCAGCAATGGAATATTTATTTAAATAATAGAGATTAATATTATGAACACTCCAATTGTAGCTATTGTAGGAAGGCCTAATGTAGGAAAGTCCACTCTCTTTAATCGTTTAGCTGGTAAAAAAGTTGCTGTTATAGCAGAAGAATCAGGAACAACAAGAGATCGTATAACAACTCCTGTAACTATTGAAAATAAACGTTTTTTATTAACAGATACTGGTGGAATTGGCATTTCTGTTAATTCAGATGTATTACAATCTGAAATTCAGGCACAAGCTGAATTTGCAATAGATATAGCTTCAGTGATTTTATTTGTCACTGATGTTAATGAAGGCCCCACACCAGTTGATCAAGATTTAACTAATCTACTAAGAAAAACTAAAACACCCATAATTTTAATTACAAATAAAGCTGACACACCAAAATCAGAATTATTATCAAACGAATTCTATACTCTAGGAATTGGTTCTCCTATATCTATAAGTGCTTACCACAACCACGGCATTAATGATCTAAAACAATCAATTATTGAATTAATACCACAAAATCAATTGAATAGTGAATTAGATAAATCCTCCATATCACTTTCAATTATAGGACGTCCAAATGTTGGCAAATCCACACTGGTTAATACAATCACACAAGAATCTCGGTCAATTGTTTCCCCAATTCCTGGTACTACCCGAGATGCAATAGATACCTTATTTGAGTATAAAAATACATCCATAAATCTTATTGATACTGCAGGTATTAGAAGAAGAGGTAAAGTGGAACCAGGTATAGAACAATTTTCAGTTATTAGATCTGAACAGGCAATAGAAAGATCTAATATAGTCTGCATACTTCTCGATGCTGAAGAACCAATTACGGCTCAAGATACCCATGTTGCCGGACTTGCAGTCGAATCATTTAAAGGAGTAATTATAGCCGTAAATAAATCTGAATTACTTTCAGATGAAGAAAAAGAAGAACTAACATATGCAGTAAATTCTCATTTTGGTTTTGCTCCATATGCGCCTATCTTTTTTATATCTGCAAAAGAAAATACTGGAATAGAAGATATTTTAGATACTGTTTTAATAATTCATGAAGAAAGAATGAGAAGAATTGAACCATCTATGTTATCAAATTTAGTATGGGATATTGTGGGTTCTCATCAAATACCTCATAAGGGTAAACGATCTTTAGTCATTAGAAGCGTTATTCAAGACAATATAAACCCTCCAACTTTCAAATTTAAGGTTAATGATACAAATCTTATACATTTTTCTTATAAACGATATATTGAAAACCAAATGCGAAAAGAATTAGATTTCCAATGGACACACCTTAATTTAATTTTTTACTAAGGTAACGACATGAATCAAGAAATGATACTAATTATAGTACCCATAACTTACCTCATAGGCAGTATTCCAGTAGGTTTAATCATTGGAAAACTCAAATCGGGCATAGACATAAGAAAACATGGAAGCCAATCAACAGGAGCTACTAATGCATTAAGAATACTTGGTACAAAATCAGCTATATTAGTACTAATTCTAGATTTTCTGAAAGGGGCAATCCCTATTTTTTACATAATGCGAATAGATGAAATTAATTCCAACAATGCACCGCTTATAGCAATAAGTGGTATTGCTATAATTATTGGACATAATTGGCCTATTTTTGCTGGCTTTAAAGGGGGGAAAGGTGTTGCATCGGCTGTAGGAATTGCTTCAGTTTTAAATCCTCTTTCAGCACTAGCTGCTATTTTAACGTTTTTACCAATATTAATTACCACAAGGTATGTATCCCTTGGATCTATTTTAGGGGCAATAGTTGCAATGATAATTCTTGTCATACAATCTATTTCAATAATAAATGATTACAATTATATATACGCTTTGGTTGTCGGTCCCTTATTAGTAATCAAACATCATGAAAATATCCATAGGTTACTAAACGGAAATGAAAGAAAATTTGGAGAAAAAGAGTGATAGAAAAACATAATAAGGTATCTGTTATAGGTACAACAAGTTGGGGCATAACTCTGGCTTGCTTAATTGCTAGTAAAAATATACCTGTAAATATATGGGCAAGAACAGAAAGTGAAGCTCAAATAATTCAAAATGATAGAGAAGATAAAAAACATTTACCAGGTATAATGTTCCCCAATAGTATAACAATCGATCATGATTTGGGTTCAGTTTTAGAAAATTCTAAATACATCCTGCTTGCAGTACCTTCACACACCTTCAGGAATAATATGATCAATCTCTCAAATTATATTAATGATAGTCATGTTATTGTTAGTGCTACAAAAGGGATAGAAACTGAAACTAATAAACGTATGAGCGAGATTGCATCAGAGTATATTAGTAATGACCAAAATACAACCTTTTCAGTTCTATCTGGCCCTAACCTTGCAAAAGAAATCGCAAATGGTCTTCCTGCCTCTTCAGTAATAGCAAGCCTAAGTGATAAAACAGCACAAGATATTCAAAATTTACTCACCACAAAAACTTTTCGAGTTTATAGAAGCTCAGATGTAACAGGTGTAGAATTATGTGGTTCTTTAAAAAATATAATAGCAATAGCTGCAGGGATAGTAGATGGGCTTAATTTTGGTAATAACGCTAAATCTGCTCTAGTAACAAGAGGTCTCGCTGAAATAAAACGCTTTGCAATGGCCCACAATGCCCAAGAAACAACGTTTTATGGTCTTGCAGGGATTGGTGACCTTATGACTACTATATCAAGCTCCTATAGTCGAAATAGATATGTTGGAGAACAATTGGCAACAGGAAATAATATCAATTCTATTACTAAAAACATGACAAATGTTGCAGAAGGTATAAACACTACACAAGCAATATATTCAATATCTCAATCTAAAAACATAGAAATGCCTATTACTTCTATGGTACACCGAATTATATTCGAAAACCTTACCCCGATGGCTGCGTTTTCTGAATTAATGGAAAGAGAACTCACAGCTGAGTAAAATATGCTAGATCAAATTACAATAATTACTATATTTTTTGGCTCACTTTTCATAGGGTTTTCCGGAGCAGCATCACCAGGACCACTGCTTGCGCTATGTATCAAAGGAACTTTACATAGTGGCTGGAAAGCAGGTCCTCTCATTGCAATAGGCCATTCTATACTAGAGTTATTTGTAGTTATTGGTATATCAATAGGTATTAATCAATTATTTGATTCGGATATTATAGCAAAGATTATTAGTTTATTTGGCGGGGTTATGCTCATCATTTTAGGCTTACAAACGATAATTTCTAATAAAGTAGTTGATATAAATAATGCACAGCAAGAATCCCTTCTAAACTCCAAAACCTTACTCTTGCAAGGTGCTTTAGTAAGCCTAAGTAATCCATATTGGTTTATTTGGTGGGTGACTATAGGCGCAACCTTAATTGTAAATTCTTCTGATCATGGTATTTTAGGAGTTTCCAGTATGTATATCGGGCATATACTTGCTGATATATTTTGGTATACCGCAGTATCTTTAATACTAGTCTCAGGTATCAAATTCCTATCAAATAAAATTTATAACTACCTTTTATTATCCTGTGGTATATTTCTTTGTCTTATGGGAATTTATTTTATTTATTCATTCTTTAATATCTAAATATGAGAAAAAACTCCTAATGCCCAATCCCCTGAAGATATAAAACTGGTTGTCTCAAATCCTAACTTTTTAAACGTAGTTTCTACATCAGAAAAAAGTTCTAATAAAATACCTGAAGTAATTATTATTCCATTGGGTTTTAAGTGTGAACTTATAAAAGGTACTAAATTAACAATTATCTGCGCTGTGATATTAGCAACAATCACATCATATTTAAATGAAGTATCAAGATCTTCTAAAACCCCGGTTTGTAGAGTGATATTATCTGATACGCCATTCATTTTGATATTGTTCAAAGCTGAATGGGTTGCATTTTCATCAATATCTATACCATAACAAGATTCCGCTCCAAGTTTAATAGCTGCAATGGAAAGAATCCCAGAACCTGACCCTATATCTAATATAGATTTTCCAGATAAATCTTGCCTAGAAAGTTCTTCTAAACACATCCTAGTTGTAGGATGGTGACCGGTGCCAAACGCCATCCCAGGGTCTAAATTTATTACAGTAGGATGATCTTGATCAGGTAATTCTTGCCAAATAGGTTTAATAACAAGTTTATCCAGTATCGGTAATATTGAAAAATGAGTTTTCCATATTTGTTCCCAATAATCTTTATCTACATATTTTTCATCTATAATTGTAGTTTCATGAATTATACTGAGAACTTTTAAACCAACATCTACCATTTCACGTATATTTTGAGACTTAGAATCAACTGGAATGTATGTGTAAACACGAACAAGATCGGAGACTTGAAACATTTCTGAAATTCGTTCACCTTTATCATATAATACAACAGCAAATGGAAGTGAATATTTTCGTAGTAGTTCTGTAAGAGGCTCTATGAGTTCATCTTTTGTCTGGATTGTTAATTCTATCCATTCTTTTGATACAGATGCCACATTTAGCCTTCTTTTGAATCATGAGGTATATCGAGATGATCAGCAAGTTGTTTAAATAATTCCTTCGCTTCTTTGTTCAGTTTTTTCGGGGTACTTATAACAATTTCTACGAGTAGATCTCCTCGACCTTTTCTATTGAGTATAGGTACACCTTCACCTCTTATACGAAACATGCTACCAGTTTGAACACCAGAATCAATTTTTAATTCAATGGTTTTCTCTAAAGTGGGTATTTGAACTATAGTCCCAAGTGCGGCTTCAGGAAAGGATAAATCTAGGGTATAAAGTAGATTAAAATTCTCACGTTTAAAGACTTTATGATTAGAAACTTGTAAAAGTATATATAAATCACCAGCAGCTTGGCCAAAATCTCCAACATCACCTTCTCCTGTGAGCCGAATTCTGGAACCATCATCGACACCAGCTGGTATCTTAATATTTAAATCTCGGAGCTGTCGCTCATAACCGCGACCTTTACAGGGCTTACATGGTGTTTCAATTAATTCTCCTGAGCCATTACATGAAGAACATTCAACAACTTGCATAAATTGGCCAAATAAACTTGATTGACTGCGTTTTATTTGACCCGAACCACCACAAGTATTACATGTGGAAATATTCGTACCAGGTTGCATCTTTTTTCCAGAACAAACTTGGCAATATTCACGACGGTCTATTTTGACAGGAATATCTGCCCCCAGTGCGGCATCTTCAAACGATATATTCTTTGTGAGTTCTAGATCGTCTCCTCTACGCTTCCTAGATCGTTGACGGCTACCAAAGCCACCAAAAAATGTATCGAATATATCACCAAAACCGCCTATATCACTAAAGCCACTAAATCCAGATTGACCAGCACTGTTATTCTCAAGGCCAGCATGACCATATTGATCATAAATAGAACGCTTATTAGTATCAGAAAGAATTTGATAAGCTTCATTAATTTCTTTGAACTTATCAGCAGCGTCTGGACTTTTATTGCGATCGGGATGATATTCTAACGCTAATTTTCTAAATGCTTTTTTTATATCTTCTTCTGATGCATTTCGGGATACATCGAGAAGTTCGTAATAATCTTTCTTTTTAACCATGTTATGTACTTTATAAATTAATTGGATAAAAGTAATTATAATATATTTTTAAAGAAGACCCAAATAAAAAGAGGGGACCAAATAGGTCCCCTCTTAATGTTTTCACTTATATGTTCGTCAAATTAAGGAACAAGTGTACCAGCTGCATCGGCATATACCCAGTATCCGTTACCGACAGTAACAGTAGCAAAGGTGTTAGGAGTAATCTTGCTCCAAACATCTGTTACAGGACTGTAGCTGTAAGCAGTTACCCAACTGATGCTACCGAAGTAAGTATCAGCAGTTAGAGTATTTCCAATAGAAGCATTGGTATTTGTGATATTGATCACTGGAAGTAAGTTCCAACCTTCTTCAACTGCGACAGTTGGAGGGGTGTCACCAGCGTCCTGTGCTGTAACAGCTGTCTTTATTGGAGTAAAGTCAGTTGTTGTTATCCAGTAAGCTCTACCAGAATCAATTGTGGTTAATGCACCAGAAAGTGTATCACCACTTCTTGTTGCTGTGATCCAAGCACCATCATCATAGGTACTTACTGCGGAAACAGCA
>VFGE01000025.1 GCA_009392515.1 SAR202 cluster bacterium
AGGAAGAAGAAACTGGTCCATCGATACAGACAGTGTCATTAGATGAAGAGGAAGAGCAAACTGCTTCAAATAACAGAACTGTTTCACCCGTTGAAAATGATCAATTGATCACAGATTTATTAAAAGACGGTAAATCTTCTATTAGAGAGTTTAGATATGTTGAAGCAATTGAATTGTTTACTAAAGTGTTAGATATTAACCCAGGACTATCTCAGGGATATAATTTTAGAGGTATTGCAAGAAGAAAAATAGGTGAAATTGATTTAGCTATTGAAGACTACAACATGGCATTGCATCTCAATGAAAACTATGTTGAAGCCCTTAATAATAGAGGAGTTGCTCTAGATAAAAAGGGAGATCATGATTTAGCTATATCAGACTTCACTCAAGCAATTAATATAGATTCAAATAATGCTCATACGTATAATAATCGTGCAACAGCATACTCTAATAAGGGAGAATATAATTTGACTTTAGAAGATTGTACACGAGCAATTCAAGTAGACAATACAATGGCAGACGCCTATGTAAACAGGGGGGTTGCTAAAGTACTATTAGGGCTAAATGACGATGCGGAAACTGACTTTGAATCAGCTTCTAGTTTAGGATTTGATAGAAATATTATCGATAGTAAAGTAGCAGATCTTAAAAATAAGAATGCATAATTTGTTTTATAACATAACCCAATTACGATCTATCATCATATTTTTTATGGTTGTATTTTTTATTTCATGTGGCAATGATGATGAAACCACTACAAAAGACTTGGTTGATCAACCTATTGATGAAGCTAGAGATCTAATCAAAGATCCTATTAATGAAGCTAATACATCCGTTGCAGAACCGGTTATATCACAAGCACGAGATATTGTTATTGCACCTATAACTGAAGCTAGGGATATCATTGCAGTACCTATAACTGAGGCCCAAGATGCAATAAATCAGTTGATTCCCACTCCATCTCCTCAGGTTTCAAATCCAGCTACTATAATGACTATTACTGCTGATATTCAGTCCTTAAGGGATGCACAAAAACTAGATCTTGGCACATCAATTGATAATGTTTCATACCAAGGTGCTACATTAACATCTGATGAAGCAATTAATCTGATAAAAACGTATTTATTGAGTAATTTTTGTGGTGATTATCTATCTATTAATGATATCTGGGGGCACGAATTTGAACAGGCCTCAAATACTTGGACCCTTGTGAAAAATAATAATAACTCAACTATGTCATGGACAGTTAATGATAAGACTTTGGAAATAGTTTCATCACAAGGCCTTTGTTAAGAATTGAAATAATTATATTTATTTAGTATTTAATTAAATTACATTATGCGCTAGTATCAATTTAATTTACTAATTTATCGATTGGGGTGTTGTATGTTAGAACATTTTCGTATACCAGAAGATATAGCTGTGAGAGTTGATGCAGGTAATCTAAGAAGTATGACAAAAGACGTATTCTTAAAAGTTGGAATGTCTGATTCAGATGCAACTCTTGCCACAGATGTTTTGTTATCTGCTGATTTAAAAGGGGATGAAACGCATGGCGTTTCTAATATGCTACGAGCTTATGTGAGGATGTTTAATGAAGGAATATTAAACCCATTAGCAAAAGAATCAATAGTGAGAGAAACTCCAGCAACTGCCGTTTTAGATGGTGATCAGGGATTAGGAATAGTCACTTGCCCCAAAGCAATGAAAATTGCCATACAAAAAGCAAAAAATGTAGGTGTTGGTATGGTTACGATAAAAAATTCTGGTCATGCAGGTATGATGGGTTATCATGCATTATTAGCAGCAGAAGAAGATATGATAGGCGTTGCTTATACTTCAGGAGGGAATTCAATGATACCTACTTGGGGTAGTGAAGCTAAATTAGGTACAAATCCTATAGCGTTCGCAGCTCCTGGAAATAAAGAAGCTCCATTTTGTTATGATGCTGCTAACACAGCTATAGCTGGAAATAAAATTGGATTGGCTAATAGGCTAGGTGTAGAATTAATGGCTGGTTGGGTTGCAAATCCTGATGGTTCACCAGATATGAGTGGGACAACTATGGCACAAAGTTTTCAATCTAGTGCTTTAGGAGGAGAAAGAATGCAATTACCACTTGGATCTACACGAGAACTCGGTTCACACAAAGGATATGGTTTAGGTGTAATGGTAGATATTATGTGTGGATTACTATCTGGAGCTGAAGGATATGCTAATGCTTCTCCAACTAGAAGGTCTCATTATGTTGCGGCGTATAATATTGAAGCATTTGTATCAGTAGAAGAATTCAAAAATGATATGGATGGTATGTTACAAGGGCTTCGAGAGACAAAACCCGCCCCAGGCCATGATCGAGTTGTATATGCAGGTATGATTGAAGCTGAACAAGAAAAAGAAAGAATAGCAAAAGGTATTCCTTTACATCCTGAGGTCTTGGATTGGTTCAAACAGATTTGTGCAGAGTTCTCTATTGAGTACACATTAGGCTAAATGGCGGAGAGAGAGGGATTCGAACCCTCGATACCCTTACGGGCATACCGCTTTTCGAGAGCGGCGCCTTCAACCTCTCGGCCATCTCTCCGTATTTGATTGTGTTTATTTTAGTTCCTTATACAGCATTGGTCTAGAGTTGATAATCCTTGACACTTTGAATCTTAAACTTTATTGTTATCATACGCAGTTAGCAAAGCGATATAAATTTTGAATAACATAACACACAAATTAATAACCTACCTTTTAGCCTCACTAAGGCTCGGTAGGTTTTGTTTTTTCTACTATGGATGATTGGCTAACAGTTATATTAGCAGCCGGAAGTGGTCAGAGGATGCAATCTTCTGTTCCTAAAGTTTTGCACAATATATGTGGCAAAGAAATTATTAGACACGTTATAGATAATGCGTATGAATTACATTCTGGTCAAATTATTGTAGTCGTTTCACCTGATCATATCTCACAAATAAAGGAAATTGTTCACAGAGATTGTATCTTTATTTTACAAGATATGCCTTTAGGGACTGCTGATGCTCTATTTCAAGTTAAAGATCATTTATCAGAGGATTTTCAAAATCTTCTAGTAGTATACGGAGATAATGTACTAGATGATAGTAACCTAATGAATGCAGTTATGAAACGTCATATAGATACAGATGCAGATATAACTTTATTAGCTAAGGTTTTGGATAAACCTCAAGGTTATGGAAGAATTATAAAAAATGAATCCGGTGACATAGTTAGGGTCTTAGAACAAAAGGAATTATCAGCAGGGCAAGAATCAATAAAAGAAGTAAATGGTGGCATTTATTGTTTTAGAGTTAATTGGCTAAAAAATAATCTTGATAAAGTGACTAAATCGAAAATTTCTAACGAATTTTATTTAACTGATTTGGTTTCTATTGCATATGAACAAGGTCGTCACGTAGATAGTTATTTGGATTCCTCTTCAATTGCTATAATGGGTGTAAATAATAAGTTAGAATTGTCTGTAGCTGAAAAAGTAATACAAAAACGAATATTAGATGAACTTATGAAAGAAGGCATTACGATTAAGGATCCTAATACTACATATATTGATTCAGATGTAATATTAGGGAAAGATTCAATCGTATTTCCCAATACTCATATATATGGTAAAAGTGTTTTTGGCGAATGTTCTACGGTGGGACCAAACTCTATTATTATAGATACAGAAGTTGGAGATAATTGTAAAATTATCAATTCACACATTGAAAAATCGGTAATAAAAAATGATGTATCCATTGGCCCTTATAGCCATATACGGCCAGGTTGTATTTTACATAATTATGTTCATATAGGAAATTATGTAGAAACAAAAAATGCAAATATTGGAGAGAATACTAAAATTGGCCATTTTGGATATATTGGAGATAGTAAAATTGGGATGAATGTTAATATAGGAGCTGGTACTATAACATGCAATTATGATGGAAAAGATAAACATCTCACAACGATTAAAGATGGATCGTTTATAGGTAGTGATACCATGTTTATAGCTCCAGTAAATATTGGAGAAAATGTTGTAACAGGGGCTGGAACAGTTGTTACGAGAGATATACCTGATAATGCAAAAGCATTTGGTGTACCAGCTAAAATAATTAGTAGTAAAGGCAAGAAATTATAGATGGATAATACCTTATATATAACCGGTTTAGTAATATCTTCAACTTTCTTTATTTTATTTGGAATCATCAAGGCTACTATACAAGATGTCGATGCCTTACTGCATGTTTTTACTGATGGCAATCGTGAAAGTAATAAGAGTTCAATTTCACCAACTTTATATAAACGTGGGGTTTTTCAAATTTCACTCCTCAAACAATTTTCAGTAATTCTTAGTTTTTCATTTGGATTTATACTGATTACAAGTTATACAAATTATTGGTGGGTATGGAAATTAATTATACTAGCACTAATAGTATTAACTTTAATTATATTTCAATTATTAATTTATCTTTTAATTCATTTTATTGCATCAAAGGTAATTCGTCCTAGTTGGATACTTGTAAAATCAGTTGTATGGGTTTTTGGCTGGCTCTTTATCTTGATAGATAGGCTTCCTGATACAATGAAAAATCGAATAAGTTATTATAATAGCCAACTTACTTTAGCTATTGAATCTGAGGAAGAAGAATGGAAGGATCCAGAAACCCTTATGGTAGAAGAGGAAGTTAAAGATGCGAATCCTGAAGAACAAAAAATGATTAGAGGTGTTTTAGAGCTCGAGGATATTGCAGTTAAAGAAATAATGATACCTAGAGTAGATATGATTGCTGCTGAGTATAGTATCTCTTTAGAAGATTTAGTAGCGACGATGATAAAAGAAGGACATAGTAGAATACCTATCTATAAAGAAAATATTGATAATGTTGTAGGAATAATTCATGCAAGAGATGTACTTCAAGTTCTTACTGGTGATATACAAAATGATGACGCTTTAAGAGATTTGATACGCCCTCATCTGGTTATACCTGAATCAAAACCAGCTGCTGAAACATTAAATGAATTAAAAGAAAAGATGATTAGTATTGCTATAGTTATTGATGAATATGGTGGAACAGAAGGATTGATAACTGTCGAAGATATAATGGAAGAAATAGTTGGAGAAATAGAAGATGAATTTCACCAGAACGCTGTTGCAATAATTAAAATTGCAGATAATGAATTAATCGCTGAAGGCAAAGCAACCCTTGAAGATATTAACCAAAAATTAAATACAGAATTAATAGGTGATGGTTTTAATACAGTAGGAGGGTTAGTTTCATCTACATTGGGGAAAATTGCAAGAGCAGGAGATGTAGCTTTTGTAGATGATTTAACTATCAAGGTTATATCTACTGTTGGAAGAAGAATCAACAGAGTGAATATTGTAAAAACAGAACTAGAAGAAGAGTGATTTTTATAACTCAATAAATCTTTTAGCTAGTTCTTTAATGGCTTTTTCAAAAGATTCGTATACGATATTATCAGTTGCAGCCAACAACATAAGATTATCAACCATGTCGAAGTCTTCAACATTCCATTTATCTCCTTGATATCGGCTATTTTCAACCCGATGCCTATAAAAGCTTTTATCAGAGGTATATAAAGCCACTAATTTATTTTTAGCTACTGCGTATCCTATTTCGAATGCAGTACCTGGATCTGCTGAAACTCCTCTAAATGGTTCTATGTTAGCAATTAAGCCATCACACATATCAATTAATTTTGTATTTGAATTATATATAGATAATGCGTTACTATGTTTTTTATTGGGGGATAAACTAATTTTGTTATCAAGTGGGAAATGGCCTATTAATCCATGCTTTAAACATAATGTTTTTAATTTTTCTCCATGTTCTATAGCATTATTAAGAAAAACATCTGGTCCAGCCAAATAAACATTATAAGCCAAAATTCATATCCTTTTTATCTATGAGAATCTAGGTTATGTTGGGCAATTTTTTGAGAGAGTTGCCAAAGATCCTCATTTATATATCTTAAATCTATTGTCCATCCTTGATAGATATTGGGATGTGTTTCTATCGACTGTAGTTTCCCAATTTTAGCTATCGTATCATTTATAAATGAGTCGTTACGATATCTTTGCAAGAGTCCTAGACCGAAGTCATTTCCTTTCCACTCTACAGCAATTACTTTTCCAAATAATGGGAAGGTTTTTTTTCTTTTAGGTCGTAAATCTACTTTATCATGTTCTAGCGGTACTGTGTTATCAGGTATTCCCAGTATAAGTTTCCATTGTGGTGGAGTTCTATCACTTCCACTTCGGAAAGTAATATTTGCCCATTTTATTGGTCCATCGATAATTTCAACAAACCCAATTGACTTTGTAACCCAACTTGTTTCTAATTTTCTTTCAACCTCATATTTGTATTGGTCCCATATTTCGATAGGGCTAGCCTTATTTCCCCATGACGTAATCAATTCAGCTAATATCTGAGAATTTCTCCAGTCATTATATGATTTGGTGTTTTTTTGTTTTCTATAATGGATTATCCCAAAAATAATAAGAGAGATTAAAATTGTAATTCCCAAAAATGGCCATAATATATATATAATACTTTTACTTTTCTCAGAGTCATTTAAATCTGGTTCTTCATGTATTTTATATAACCAATTTTTCTTTGTTTGGTAGTCTTCTTCTGCCATTTCACCAGATTGTAAATAGGAATCCAGTTCTTTGATTTGATTATTAATTTCCTTTTCTGAAAAATGATTAGCTGAAATTAATTGTGGGAATATGAAAAGTATACCCAATATTGAAACTATAATAGTTTTTGTAATTGTAGTGGTTGTTATTCTTTGCATGATCTTTGCTAAAAAAAAAGAGCAGTTCAAAACTGCTCTTTTTTAATTTCTTTTTATAAATGCTTACTTTTCAACTATCAATAATGGTGTAGAAGCCGTAATGCCAGATTGTGTGGTCACCACTATTGAGTATAGCCCTGCATCTAGTGTAAGTGGGTTTGCAGTTCTTACTTCTTGTTTGAAAGTTCCATTATCTCTAATAGTAAAGTCTGTATCATTTCTTCGAACTAAAGCAGATTGTAAACCAGAAGGTCCAATAGCTTCAGCTAAGAATACTTCTCCAGCAGGGAAGCCAGATCCGTATATTATTACGTTTGGTTGGTATTGTGCAGGTTCTACTATTACTGGTTGGAGATTTGATGTGTCACCGTTCTCGTCAACTACTGTAGCAACAATTGAAACTGGTAACGTGTCACCAACTTCACCTTTAGCACCATCAGCACCAGTTGCTCCGTCAGCACCAGCAACTCCTTGAGGTCCTTGAGGTCCAGCAGCACCTTGTGGTCCAGGACCACCTTGACTACCTTGTGGGCCAGCTGATCCTTGTGCACCAGTTGGTCCCTCTGATCCGCATGCTAGTATGAACAAGAACAATGAAGATACAAGTGATAAGGCAACCAATCTTTGCTTATTTTTTAGTATTTGCATTATTAACTCCTGCAATTTCTTTCAGTAAATTTATTCAGCTGCTTCAACTATTACTATAGGAGCACAAGCAGAAACTAGTGAAGGAGATGCTGTAGCACAAACGCTGTATAAACCAGCAGGTGTAGCATCAGCATTTTTCTTTTCTCTTTCCATTTTTGTTGCGAATGTTCCATTAGCAGCAACTGTGTCATCTCCACCTTTGTTCTTTAGTGCGATACCGCCTCGTTCATTGATCATTTCAATGATTAAGAATTCGCCAGCAGGGAAACCAGAACCATATACTTGAACCTTAGGTTGACTTGTGCCTGCAGTTAGTACTGGAGGTACTTCACCTTGTTCTAGACCAGATGCGATAACAATCACACTCGCACCAGTTTGAGGTCCAGTATCACCCTTTTCACCTTGAGCGCCATCAGCACCAGCAGCACCAGCAGCACCAGCAGCACCAGCAGGTCCTTGAGCACCAGCAGCACCAGCAGCACCAGCAGGTCCTTGAGCACCAGCAGCACCAGCAGCTCCTGTTTCACCAGCAGGGCCAGCACAGGCTGCTAATAGGGCAACACTCATTATAGTTGCAATGAATCCGAAATTTAGAGTTTTATGTTTGAAGCTCATATGTACTTCCTCCGAGCATAAAAGAAGATCAGATGTTTATCATCGATCTAAATCAGTTTATTAAAAGTAAATCCTCAGATTTGTTAATATCCTTAGACAATCATAGGCACCTATATATTATATGTCAAGTGTATCTGGCAACTTTAACAACATTAGTTTCTAATTTTTTTAGCATGTAGTAAATTTTGAACCTTGAAATTAAATATATTTTTACTGTGGTTTAATTTGTACATCACTTAATCTATAAATTAATTTACACTATATCCACCATCTACAACTATAGAGGCTCCAGTTATGTAATTGGATGCATTTGAAGCTAGGAATATAGCTGTCCCAGCTAAATCTTCTGGAATTCCCCATTTCCCCAAGGCTATTCTCTCACTTACTTTTCTGTATCGCTCAGGATCATTATTCGGCATACCACTTGTTAAATTTGTTGTTATCCAACCAGGTAATATGGCGTTTACATTTATATTCTCTTTGGCCCATGCTACAGCTAAACTTTTCGTTAGTTGGATTATTCCTCCTTTTGTTGTTGAGTAGGATGGTACGACCCCAGAACCAAAAATAGAATACATAGAACCTATATTTATAATTTTTCCGGATCCTTGAGATTTCATATGTGGATAGACTTCTTTTGAAAGCCAATATACACTATTTAAATTTAAATCCATTATATATTGCCAATCCTTGTTATTTATATCTTCCGGACTTGATCGCAAGGCTGTTCCTGCGTTGTTAACTAGTACGTCAATTTGATTGTATGTATCTATAATTTTATTTACTAATGGGGCAATTTGAGATTGATCAGTCATATCTATTTCTAAAGACATGCTTTCAATATTTAAAGAAGATAATTCTTCACATGTTTTAGTGTTAGCTATTTTATCCCGAGAAGCAATAATTATTTTGGCCCCATGTACCCCTAAACCTTTTGCAATACCTTTACCAATTCCTTTATTTCCTCCAGTAATTAATGCAACCTTACCTGATAGGTTAAACAAATTATCTAAATTTTGATCCACCATTTTCTCCTTGAGTAGTATTTGTATTACTTAATAGTTGTTGTATTATCATTTGTATGATGCAGAATAATTTTACTATAGATAATAATCTCGATTTTTCGAACCTAGATCTTTCTGAAAAGTCTAACGTTATTAATAGGTATTTGGATAGGATCTTTAAAGGTAATATATGTAATTCTATACTTACTTTAGATGTTTTTTACCAAGATGATACACACTCGTCTTCTTTTTTATACGACTATATGATGATTGCTGATGCTGTGATCTCATACATAGAAAAAGAAAAAAATAAGTTTTCTTTGGTTTATAAACCAGATTGTTTAGCTCAATTTGAAGATAATAGTAACGCTATAATCCTGGCTTATAGCAACCCAGCTTTACTTTCTAGTCGCCCAGAAATACTTAGACAAATGTATCGTTTAGGTTTTCGTGCTATAACCCTAAAAAATAATCCAGACTCAGACGAGTATAATCCTGATGTTATAAATCAAGATTTGATTCAAGAAGCAAATCTATTAAGTATGATTATAAATTGCAATGGATTTGATAAGAGTCTTTTTGATTTATTAATAGATTCCAAACTTATAATATCAAATATTGGGAGTTATTCGATATGCCCTAATCCGGGTAATATACCAGATAGTGATCTTATCAAAGTAAAGGAAAGAGGGAATATAGTTTCTTTGAGTCTTGATGATTTTTATATATCTAAGCACTATTTTGAAGAGGTTACAAAATTACAACAAATTGCTGAATGGGAGATTAAATATTTAGAAGTTGAATATAGTTTTGATTCTCCAGAGCTTAAGTTAAAAAAACAACAAATTTACCAAAAATTAAATAAACAAATAAATGATATTAAGTCTTTAGATATTTCATTTGATGATTTAATAAACCATATTTCTCACATCAATAAAATTATAGGTTTAGATAATATACACTTAGCTAGTGGCTTGGGGGGATTTATATTAGATGAAGGTGTAAAATATAACGACGTATATGAAATAACTGCTATTTTAATTCAAAAACTTAAATTGGCAGGTTTTGATAATGAAATTGTAGAAAATATGTTTATAGGTAACATGCTAAACTTCATGGCAAGAAAAAAACATTAGGAGATTTATTAATGGACGGCATCATAGGTATGGATGAAATAAGTAAAGTTTTAGATGTAGCGGATGAATTAGGGTTTAACAGAGAACAAATTCGTGTTGAGTTAACAAAAGAAGATCCAGGAGTTGTTGAAATTGTTCAGGGAGGAAGTTTGAGTTCATTTCAAGAAATAGTTAATATCACTGTTCCTGAAACAATTGCATTAGATACTTGGTTAAAAGAATTACGTGAATTATTGTCTAAAATCAATAATGGGTAATAAATTCCTATTACCCATTATCTACAGTTAAATTGAATCTCCCTGGTATGAATTATACGAGCTAGGTAGAACTTGCTCTTTTTATTTATCGCTCAAATCTCCATCTTTATTATAAGGATTGTTAGCTTTTTCTTTTTCCTTGCGAGATATTCGTGCTGGTAGCCATATATTCATTGCATAGAGAATGATAAGCGGAACCATAGTAAATAAAATTCCAATTAAGGAATTTTGTCCTAATAAATACCACATAATTATTAGTATTATTAGGCCTATTAGTAATTTATTAATATATGAATCAGACATAATGTTGAAATTTTATCACAAAAAATAAATTCAAATTGGGTTTTATGTATCTGTGGCTACTATACTTAATCTATAAGGAATTAAGATGTTACCTTTTTATCCCTGATAGACCATTCTGTATACCTTGTGTAGCCCAACCAGCCCAAGGCATTGTGAAAAATTTAAAACCTTTTTCTACATAGAAATTTGGATCCATTCCAGGGGGAATAAAATACATTCCAGGAACAACTCCGTGATTATTACAGGCTGCAACTATTTTATCTAATCCTTTTTGATAAGTATCACTTGAATAATCTATTGCGACCTCCAATTCTATTGAAAGGTCAGATGGGCCTACAAGTAGTACGTCTATTCCATCCACACTAAGAATTTCATCAATATTATTCATAGCTACATTTGTTTCAATCATAGGAATAATTACTAGTTGTTCATTAGCCATATCGAGATAATCTCGATAATCTTTACTTGTCATACTGTCTCTTGGAGTAGAAGCACTAAATTCTCCCCATTCTCCTCTTACACCAGCGTTGCTTCGTGTACCCAGTGGATAATATCTACATGATCGAACTAAATATTCAGCTTCTTCTTTAGTATTAACCATTGGTGCAATAATTCCACGAGCACCAGCATCTAAGGCATTAAGAATTAAATCCTCGCGATTCTGACCTACACGAATAATAGGGGTGGCTTTTGCACCTTTCATTACCTGTACAGATGGAATTAGTTGTTTGACATCATATGGTGAATGTTGGGTGTCAAATAGTAAAAAATCAAACCCTGAATTGGCTAGTGTAGGAACGTCCACAGCAGGTGTTGCAGTTGTTCCTATTACTGCCTTACCTGATTTTAAAAGATCTTTAAGCTCATTCATAAAATAACTCCTCCAGTTTCGCAACAAATTCTAAATTATATTTGGATTGTTTAATATTGTTTAATAATGAGATTCACGATATCGTTTGTCAAGAACGATAATAGGGTTTGATTTCATTAAATTTGTAGATTAGAATGTATAAGTTTCTTATTAGAAATCAAAGTTCTATTTTTCTCACTGAAAAATTGATATCATAGACTTTTCATTTTATAATTCGGGGTGTGGCGCAGGGGAAGCGCGCCTGTTTTGGGAACAGGAGGTCGTGGGTTCAAATCCCACCACCCCGACCAATAATATTAAGGTTTGTACTATGAGTAATAATAACATCACTCAACTTTCTTTAGATTACTTATCATCTATGAAATTTGAAGACATACCACCGGAGGTTGTGGATAGATGTAAACAATTATTATTAGATTTCCTTGGTGTTACTTTAGGAGGAGCTTATCTCGCCGAATCTTCTCAACCAATTATGAATGGTATAAAAAAATTGGTTAGTGGAGCTTCAGGACCTTCGCAAGTAATTGGTTTCCCATATAAATATCCTGCTCATTATGCTGCATTGGCTAATGCGACCCTAGCTCATAGTATGGATTTTGATGATACTCATCAAGAATCCATAATTCATCCTGGAACACCGATTTTTTCTTCTAATTTAGCTTTAGCACAAGAGTATGGAAAATCTGGAATGGATTTTTTACTAGCGTCAATTATTGGATATGATATAACACTTAAAATTGGTAGAACCCATGGACCATTGATACATAGAAAAGGATTCCATGCTACAGCTACTACTAATATTTTTGGATGTACAGCTGCTGGTGGTAAATTATTAAACCTGAGTACAGATATAATACAAAATGCAATGGGGTTAAATATTAGTCAGATTGCAGGTTCACAACAATTTTTAGAAAATGGATCATGGAATAAAAGATTTCATACTGGTCTTACTCCCCACAACTCAATATTAAGTCTTGTTATGGCACAACATGGATACTTGGGTGCAACAGAGCCTATAGAAGGTAAATTTGGATATTTTAACCTGTATTCGGAAGGTGAAATTACAAACTTTTCGATATTTGATTCTTATGGAACAGATTTTGAAGTTATGAATACAGCAGTTAAACCATATCCTTGTTGTAGGTTTAGTCATGCAACTATAGACGCTGTATTAGATATAACACAGTCAAATAGTATCAATTATCAAGATATTACGAACATAGATATTACTATGGGTAAAACAGGTTATGATATGGTGGGATATTCTTCTGATTATCCTAAAAACACTGTTGAAGCACAATTCAGTGCGTATTTTGCAGCTGCAGTAGCAGCTATGCAGGGTGAATATTTATGGGATTCGTACAAATTAATTGGCGATAAAACTCTTGAAGAAATGATGAGTAAAGTAACTGTTACTCAAAAAACGTTTAATCATGAAATGGAGTCAAATATTTCACTTACGACAGTAAACGGTCAGAGATATGAGCAAAATGTTGAATATCCCAAAGGAGAACCAGAAAATCCTTTAGGGTGGACAGATACTCGTCAGAAGTTTATAGGATTGGCCCAACCTATTTTAGGTGAGGAAAAATCAGAAGCAGTTTATAATTTTGTCTATAATCTTGAGTCTAGGCAATCTATGTCAG
This sequence comes from SAR202 cluster bacterium, assembly GCA_009392515.1. Lineage (NCBI taxonomy): Bacteria > Bacillati > Chloroflexota > Dehalococcoidia > SAR202 cluster bacterium. The sequence goes on from VFGE01000025.1 coordinate 13,306, forward strand.
AAATTAATGCTTTCTTGATCCCCTAGATTAGTAAACCATTTTATTTCGTCTTTTCATATGACCATATAAACTATGAAATAATACCAAAGTTGCTAAAGATAAAATTCCATACACGAAAGTTGTGTTAGTGTTTAATAAATAACTTCCCAAAAGAAGGAATCCGTAGCAGGCAATCCCACCCCAGAGTGAAGCATGGTGTCCAGTTTTTCTAGCTATTGCAGCTACAGTTACTCCAATTGACACACTTATAAATCCTAGCGTTGGTAAAAGTCCGATGGTAATTCCAATCAAAACAGTGACACCATCGCCACCTCGAAATTTAGTAAAAATTGAGTTCCAATGACCTAATATTGCTATACTTGCAACTATTAATAATTGCAGGTCTGTTATACCTTGAAGTGTAGCTATATAAATAGCTAATAAACCTTTAGTTGTATCCAGCCCATATACAACCAATGCTTCAATTGGCCCAAATAGACGCAAGATGTTTGCAGCACCAGGTAGACCATCTCCTTCGGAAAAAACATCTACATTTTTAGCTTTTCCGATCATCCAGCCAAAAGGAATTGCTCCCAGTAAGTATGCAATTATGTATAATTCTATGGGCATAAAAGAGCTCCGCATTATATTCAATATATTTAATTAATATATACCCATTATTTTATGTCCGCAACAATTTTAAATTCAAAATTATATGATTTAAATCATTAAAATTGATTGTTTTGTATTTTTTTTAAAGATAATTTCAGTATAATTTTCATAAATTGAGAGGAGTAATGATATGGCTTTGGATATTAAAGTCTATGCAAGAAAAGGCTGAGCGACTTGTGCCCGAACGAAAGAGTTTCTTTCAAAAAATGGATTTGCATATATAGAGCGAGATATACAAAATGACCAGGGAGCTCTACAAGAGTTGCGAGATTTAGGTTTTAGGGCCGTTCCCGTTACTGTAGTTGGAGAAACTGTAATAAACGGATTTAATCCAAGGCAATTATCAGAAGCATTGACTATTAATGTCGATATTGAAGCAAGAACTCCAAAAGAAACTTTGGCAATTCTTGAAAAAACTTTAGCCTCAGTTGAAAAAAATCTTCGATTAATGCCAGATGATAAATTAGACTGGACAGCCCCAGATCGTGATAGACCAATGCGTGAATTTGGATATCATATGTTTATGTTTACTGAAATCACTATGATTGGATTAGATTCTGGGAATTATCCACCTCGTTCAGATCTTACGGGTAGATCATATAATTCATTTAATGATATAGCCGACTATGGTAAAGGGGTGCTCGAAGGATTTAAATCAAAAGTTTCAGAATTAGACTTGGACAAATTAGCTCAAATTGGCCCACGTGGGGAAGATGATAGAAGTGTATCTGAAAGGCTTGATTTGGTTGCTGGGCATACAGTTCAACACCTGAGGCAATTGTATTTTGTATTAAGAGAATTTGGTATAGAACCTATTGATCCTATCGAAGATTCAGAATTTCCAACCGAGTATGTTCTAACAATTCTTTGGTAGTTTAAATACTAACTTCATAAACATTTCGGATAGGAGAGCTAGCAAAGAGTTTCTCGAATTTTGTAACTTGATCTTGATAAATTCCACTATTAAAAACTCTCTCTATAGATTCTTCAGAATCCCAAAAGCTATTAACTACGATCGTGTTATTTTTTTCATTTGTATATAAATGAAACTTTACAAAGCCATCCTGGCTTTCGATTATAGGTAAAACAGATTCCCTAAAAATAGATTTGATTTGTTTGAGTTTGTCTGGGAAAATTTCTATATGAGAAACTTGAACAAACATTATTAGTTTTCTTTAACCATTTTACGAAGAACATATTGGAGGACTCCTCCATGGTGATAATAGTCAACTTCGATATTCGCATCAATTCTTACTTTTACTTTAAATTGAGTTTTTGAGCCATCTGTTTTTGTTGCAGTAACATCAATTATTTTACCTGGAGTTAAGTTATCTGCTAGTCCATGTATATCTATAATTTCATTACCTTCTAAATTTAGAGATTCTTTATTCTCTCCGTCCAAATATTGCAGAGGTATTACACCCATTCCTATTAGATTACTTCGATGAATTCTTTCATATGTTTCGGCTATCACAGCTCTTACACCTAGCAAAAAGGGCCCTTTTGCAGCCCAGTCTCTAGAACTCCCAGAACCGTATTCTTTTCCTGCGAGCACGACCAAAGGAGTATTTTCAGATTTATAACGTTGAGCAGCTTCGAATAAAGAAACAACCTCTCCTGTAGGGAAATGGGTTGTGTACCCGCCTTCTTTATCAGGTGCTAAACCGTTCCTTAGTCGTATATTTGCAAAAGTGCCTGGAACCATAACCGCATAATTCCCACGTCTTGAACCATAACTATTAAAGTCTTTTTGTGATACTTCTTTATCTTGTAAGTATTCAGCAGCAGGACTGGAAATGGAGATTCCACCTGCAGGAGATATATGGTCTGTTGTAATTGAGTCACCAAGGACAGCAAATACTCTTGCGTTACTAATATCAGTTATATCATCAGGTTCCAAAGATATATCTTCAAAAATTGGAAATTCTTGAATGTATGTTGATGTGGGGTCCCAATTGTATAAATTACCTGTAGGCACCGGAAGATTTTGCCATCTAGTATCACCTTCAAAGGCTGAGCTATATCGTTTGATAAACATGTCAGCATTCAGTGCTTTATTCATAGTGTCGCGAACTTCTTCATGTGATGGCCAAATATCTTTTAGATAAATTGGTTGTTCTTTGCTATTGTATCCTACGGGTTCATTTTCCAGATCTATGTTAACGGTACCTGCTAAAGCGTATGAAACAACTAGCATAGGTGAAGCTAAGAAGCTAGCTTTAACCTGCTGGTGTACTCTACCTTCAAAGTTTCTATTTCCGCTAAGAACTGCTGAAACCACAAGATCTTCTTCATCAACTGCATTTCCAACTGACTCAATTAGAGGTCCACTATTTCCAATGCATGTTGTACATCCATGGCCAACAATGTTAAAACCCAAATCATCCAGATATGTTTGGAGTCCAGCAGCTTCTAAGTAATCGTCAACTACTTGTGAGCCTGGCGCTAAACTTGATTTTACCCATGGTTTTTTAGTTAGCCCGAGTTCAATAGCTTTTTTTGCAATCAACCCTGCACCAATCATGACTGAAGGATTAGAAGTATTCGTACAACTTGTAATAGCTGCTATGGCAATTGAACCATGATCAATATAAGAGCTTTCTCCATCAATATCTATTTTTACACCCTCTACACTACTTTTTACACCGAAGTCAGTTTTGGGGTCAGTAGTTTCTTTCCCATATAATTCTTTCATGGATGTATGGAATCTTTCTTTTAATCCATTTACAGTAACTTTGTCCTGTGGCCTACGCGGACCCGCTAGGCTTGGTTCAACAGTAGATAGATCTAATAATAATGATTTTGTGTATTTGGGATCAGGATCCCCAGGAGAATAAAAAAGACTTTGCTTTTTGGTATATTTAGTCACTAGTTCAATTTGTTCTTTGGACCGTCCTGTTAATTCTAGATATTTAATGGTTTCGTTGTTTACAGGGAATAATGCAGCTGTTGCACCATATTCTGGACACATGTTTGATATTGTTGCTTTATCAGCTAAAGGTAATTTATCAATACCTTCTCCATAAAATTCAACAAATTTCCCTACTACTCCTTCTTTACGTAGCATTTCTGTAATTGTTAATACCAAGTCGGTTGCAGTTACTCCTGTTTGAAGTTCACCGGTAAGTTTAACACCAATAACTTCTTGCATTAGCATGTAATATGGTTGCCCAACCAATACAACCTCTGCTTCAATGCCTCCAACACCCCAAGCTAGAACACCAAGTCCATCTACCATAGTAGTATGGGAATCCATACCAACTGCAGTGTCAGGGAAGGCAATAATTTCCCCATCAACAGTTTTTGTTGATACTACATTTGATAAAAATTCTAAATTAACTTGATGACATATTCCAACTCCAGGAGGTATTACCCGGGTGTTTTCAAAAGCATTTTGTGCCCATTTTAGAAGAGAGTATCTTTCATGATTTCTCTCAAATTCTTTTTCAGCATTCAGTGCAAAAGATGTATTAGTTCCAAAAAAGTCGATTTGTACCGAGTGATCAATAACTAAATCTAATGGAACAATGGGGTTCACAATTTTAGGGTTTCCTCCCATACGTTCTACAGCAGATCTCATACTGGCTAAATCAACAACAGCAGGTACCCCCGTGAAATCTTGGCTTAATACTCTTGAAGGCATATAAGGAATTTCTTGTTCTGGCAATTTGGATGGCGACCAACTTAAGACAGTATTAAGGTCGTTTTCAGTTACGACTTCACCATCCATGTTTCTGACTATATTTTCTAAGATTATACGGATAGTAAACGGAAGATCTTGTAGATTGATTTTGTATTTTTTACAAATTTTTTCTAAGCTATAGTAATTGATTGTACCTAAATCCGTTGTAAAATTTGATTTAGCTTTATCGGCAATACTGTTGCTCATTTCAAATCACCTCTTCTAATATACATTTGTTTCAATAATTGATTTATCTGTTTAGCGAAATTAATCGTAAAATGAAAACATAATATATTCAACTAGTAAACCTGTTTAAATAGTTTATCTTGAATATGTATAATAAATAAACGAGTTTTTTTTTGAAATAGATCCACCTAATTAGGTAGAAAATTAATGGTTAATATAAAATTATTAAAACAATTAGATACAGTACTCGAAACCAGACAACGGACTCTAATTATGGGTGTTATTAATTTGTCATTAGATTCCTTTTCTAAAGACGGTACCCAAGAACTAGATATTATAAACAGAAAGTGTGAATCTTTTATAAAACATGAAGTTGATATAATAGATATAGGAGCTCAATCTTCACGTCCATTATTAACTGCAACTTATGAATCACAAACATTTGGTGAAAAGTGGGGGGGTAACCCTAATAAAATTAATTCTCAAAAAGAAATTGATATCTTATTGCCTGTTTTGGATTCAATTAACAAAAATTTTGATGTTCTCGTAAGTGTAGATACATATCGTTCTGATGTAGCATATGCATCCTTTTTAAATGGAGCATCTATAATCAATGATATTTCCGGATTGAATGCTGATCCAAAATTAGCCGAGATAATTGCAGACTATAAGGGTAAATTGATAATTATGCATAATCAGGATAATAACGATTATAAGAATATGATCTCTGAAATTAAACAGAGTTTAATTAGAAGTACTGAAATTGCCATAAAATCTGGAATAAAGAAAAAAAACATTATTCTAGATCCAGGTTTTGGTTTTGGAAAAAATATAGAACAAAACCTTTGTTTATTAAATAATCTTGATAGCTTTTTAGAATTAGATTACCCATTGTTGGTTGGAACATCAAGAAAATCATTTATTGGAGCTGTTATAAATGCACCAATAAATAGGAGAGTAGAAGGAACTGCTGCAACAGTATCCATATCAATAACTAAAGGTGCTGATATGGTACGGGTACACGATGTAGAGCAGATATCCAAAATTGTTAAAATGACAGATGCAGTTATTCGTGGGAGTCATTAATGAACCAAGACCGTATTTATTTTTCCTTAGGATCTAATCTTGGTGATCGAAAATATAATCTACAGCATGCCTTAATGCATTTGAATTCTAAATTAGAAATAGATCTGATTTCATCTGTATATGAAACAACTCCACAAGGTTTCATAGATCAGTTTAATTTTTATAATTTGGTTTGTAGTTCAATAAGTAAAATAAATGCGCATAAATTACTTCGCTTTTGTCAAGAAATTGAAATCCATTGCGGTAGAAAACCCAATTTTATAAATGGACCAAGAACTGTTGATATAGATATTATTTCCTACGGTCAGCGTATTCTTGCAAAAGAAGAACTAGTAATTCCTCACCCAAGAATGCATTCACGATTATTTGTATTAATACCTCTTTCAGAAATTAATCCACATTGGGAACACCCAGAATTAGAAATAATGATTGATAAATTAATTGAATCTAATACAAATCAAGGTCAGATATTGAACATAGGAAAATTGGAATAGTTTCAGATCATTTTAATTCATTAGGGAGAAGATTAGGAATTGAGTCTTCAATTGTATATATTTCTTTACACTTTCCGTTTTCACAATGCAATTTACCAGATATGACATCATCATCTTTTTCTAATACTACTTCTAAAGATAAATCACTTTTACAAGTTGGGCATACTAGCATATCAGTAAGATATTTTTTCAATTAACACTCCTATATATTTTGTAAATTCGCTAAAGTTTCGGAAACATAAATAATACCTATTCCTAGTATTACTAATAGTCTATCACGAGAAAAAAAATCTTTTAACATTTGATTTTTTGTCATAGATTCTTCTGTAAAGTAATTTTTTGAACTTTTTTTAAACCATATTAAAAAAGTCACCCAGGCTACTAAGGCTAGTTTGAATCCTAGTAACGATCCGTAAATTACTGTTGCATCATTAGAGGTTAGTTTATTTACTGTTAATATCACACCACTAAGTAATAATATCCATATACATAAATCAACAATTTGTTTAAAATTTGAACCTAGGATCCCTTTTATGAATTTATTTTCATTTTTTAGTGATTGATTGACTACAAGTAAAAAAAATAAACTTCCGCCTACCCATATGGTAGAAGCTGTTATATGGATTAATTTTATTAATAAAAAGAAAAATCCAAATCCTGTAATGTTATCCATTATGTCTCAATCTCCTTTGAAATCCATTCTTGGAGAGTTTCCTCATTAATGTATCCAATTTTTTTTTCTTGAATTATCCCTTTTTTATCAATAAATATTGTCACAGGTAATCCTGTAATTTCATAAAGGTCGTTGATCTCACCATTAGGGTCTGGTCCAGTTTCAAAAGATATATTAAGTCTATTTATGAAGTTAATTGCATCTTCTGGAAGATCAAAAGAGTTTATTCCAAATATTATCAATTCATCCTTTGCATATTTTTCTCTCATTTTTTGTATATGAGGAAATTCTACTTCACATGGAACACACCATGATGCCCAAAAGTTTATTAATATTGGTGTGCCAATATTTGCTTTTAACTCAAAAGTTTCGTCCATACTAGGAAAAATTTTTGCTTGAAAATCTGGTGCTCTTTTTGTACGTTCTTGCATGATAAATACAATCGAAACTACTGTAATAATAACCAATAAAAATAGTATTATTTCAGATTTGTAATGGGATATTTTAGGAAGAGTATTTTCTTCGTCCATTAATTATCTAATCGTACTTTCATATTTTCATTAAGAAGAGATTCAACTATATTACCATTAATGATATGTTCTTCCACAATTTGTTCAACATCGTTATCATCAGCAATATACCAGGTTCCCTGATTATTTTTTCCATAAATAAGTATACTGGCTTGCTCCATTTCACACAGTCCGTGTTGACTTGTACAACCAACACTAGAAACATAAACCTCAGAACTCAAATCATTTGCAGCCAATACTTCTGCAAATTTTTTTTTGACATTACCTCCGCCTTTGTTTCCACATCTTCGACCATCGTCTCTTACGACATCACAAACTAGTACATGTTGCTTATATTCTGGCATAATGCTTCTCCAATCTTTTGTTAGTTTTTAGCTATCATTTTCATTTGCTTGAATTAGTTTATCTAGTGACTCCATTAATTCATTTTTTTTCTTAGTGTCAAGATTTATTGAATTCATATAAACATCTAAAGCATCTCTATATGAAAGACCTCTACTTGCTTCAGCAGTTATTCTTGATCGACTGGCACGTTGGATATTTTTTGTTATTGAAGTAATATAGTGAGCTTGATGTAAGTTTTCTCTAATGGTGGATTCTTCAATCAAGGAAGAAAGGGTCTCAGATACATTTACTCTTACTCTGACCACAGCATTATCAACCTTTTTATTTTTTAGTAATTCAGCAATTTGTTTATTGGGGTCAGATTCATTAGTAATATCAATATCGATAGTGATAAATTCTCTAGCCGCAACAGGCTTGAAATTAAAATTTACCATTCTTGATCCGGGGTCTTTAGTATTATCCAACTCAATTTCACAAAACCCTTTATCTTCTTTTTCCTCAGAAAAGTCTACTCTTTGCAAACTGCCGGAATATACAACATGTGGATTTCTCGCTAGAATTTGATGTTTATGAATATGCCCTAAGGCAATATAGTCAAGTAAAGGGCTTGCTAAAGTTGAAGTTAAGATAGTGTGATCGCGTCCGAGCATCATACTTCGTTCTGTACCAACAGTTGCTCCTGCAACTGTTACATGGCCAACCAGAATTGCTGGAATGGAGGGGTCAAGTTTTTCAATTTCCCACATTATGCTTCGTGTTATTCTTTCTTCAAGGAGTTCTGTTATTTTGTCTATTGTTAAACTTTGAGTATCGCTGCGAGAGAGAAATTGGCTTCGTTTAATCCATGGTAGACCAATTACTTGGATTGGGCCTGATTTAGTTTGAATATTAGTTGTATCTAAACGATCTGAAACATGAACCATATTTTGATTAAATATAGGGAATACTTCTAACGCATTGGCCTTACCTTGTATTGCAGGTAAGTCATGATTACCTGCAACTAGATATGTTGGTATATTATTTTCTGCTAATTTTATGATTCTATTAGTAAATTCTTTTTGGTGTGTTTGTGAAGGATCTCTTATTTTATACGCATCTCCAGCAAAAACCACAAGATCTACATTCTGATTAATTGCATAGTCAATCATTTCATCATAGGTTTGTAAAAAGTCTAATAATCTAGTAGAAACTCCAGTTTGAGGATCTGGGAAGCCATGATTTTCAACACCAATATGTAGATCTGCAAAGTGTAATATTTTCATATTTAAAATAAAGTTTTTTGTATATGCTCTTGTAAGTTTTCAATTGGGATTCGAATTTGTTTCATTGTATCTCGATCTCTGATTGTAACTTGGTTATCCTTTTCAATTGTATCGAAGTCAACCGTTATACATAAAGGGGTACCAATTTCATCTTGTCTTCGGTATCGTCTACCAATACTTTGAGCATCATCATACTCACAACTATAGTTTTGGTTGAGCAGGGTGAAGATTTCTTTTGCTTTTGGTACTAATTTTTCATTTCTAGATAAGGGGAGTATAGCAATTTGGATAGGTGCAATTTGTGGCGACAGTTTTAAAACTGTACGTTTTTCTTTTCCGTCATTTATTTCTTCTTCTCTGTATGCATCAATTAAAAGAGTAAGAAATATTCTATCTACACCTACTGCAGGTTCAATAACGTAAGGGGTGTAATGCTCATTATTTTCTTGGTCAAAATAGTCTAATCTTACACCGCTATGATCCGTATGTGCTTTTAAATCAAAATCAGTTCGATTAGCTATTCCTTGTAATTCACCCCATCCCCATGGAAATAAATATTCAATATCTGAAGTTGCTTTTGAATAATGAGATAATTCATCGTGTTCATGTGCTCTTACTTGAATTTTATCTCTAGATATACCTAATTTATCGTACCATTCTAAACTGTAGTTTATCCATTTTTCGTGCCATTCTTCATCAGTTCCTGGTTTTACAAAAAACTCCATTTCCATTTGTTCAAATTCTCTGGTTCTAAAAAGAAAATTACCTACGGTTATTTCATTCCTAAAAGATTTTCCAATTTGGCCAATACCAAAAGGTATTTTTTTTCTAGTGGTAGTTTGTACATTTTGGAAATTAACAAATATTCCTTGAGCAGTCTCAGGTCGTAGATATGTTTGAGCTGCATCATCTTCAACAGGTCCCAAAAAGGTTTTAAACATCAAATTAAACTGTCTTGGAGCTGACAGAGGTTGATTGTCACATGCTGTATTTGGGCAAGTATCTTGATTTTCAAGATGATCTAAACGAAATCTTTGGTTGCATTTAACACATTCTACAAGAGGGTCGGAAAAGCCTTGCACATGACCTGAAGCTTCCCAAACAGAAGGAGCCATTAATATAGCAGAATCTAATCCAACAACATCTTCTCTTTGGCTAATGTAATGATTCCACCAACTTTCGCGAATATTTCTTTTTAATTCTATGCCTAAGGGGCCATAATCATATGTTGAGGCAAGTCCACCATAAATTTCACTAGATTGAAAAACAAATCCTCTTCTTTTAGCAAGTGATACTATGGTATCCATTTCAGTCATTATTCGCTTTTCCTTTCATAATTTATCATAATGTCTGCAAAGTATTATTTACATATTTAATATAGTATTGTTATTCTTTTAGTAATATCGTCTATATATGTTAACATGACGAGCAAAAAGCGGGGAGCTTTGTTATGAGTGAAAATTATTATAAACCTGAAATGTTGGCTGATACTGATTGGTTATTAGAAAATTTGGACAAGCCGAATATCAGAATTGTCGATTGTGATCCTCCAGATTCATTTTTTAGAGCGCATATACCAAATAGTGTTAACATTGGTAGCAATACTTTTGTTAAAAGTGCCAATTCTTCCCTTCATGTTATGGATGCTGAAGAGATAGAAGAATTTATGAGTAATTTAGGAATTAGTAGTGATACTACAGTCATTTGTTATGATGGTAGAAACTCACTAACAGCCACAAGATTTTGGTGGGTACTTAATTATTATGGGCATACAAATGCAAAAGTGTTAAATGGCGGGTGGATTAAATGGATTAGTGAAAGTAAACCCGTTTCTATAGTTCCTACTAAAGTTGATAAAACTAAATTTGTCGCAGAAAAAGATGATTCATTAATTGCGGATCATAACCGTGTTTTAGCAGCAATAAATAGTGATAGTGATATCATTTGGGACGCACGGACTATTGAAGAATATAATGGGCAAAATTCCAGAGGTAATAAAAATACTGGGCATGTACCCTCTTGTGTATATACGGAATGGATAGATTTAATAGATTCTAATAATATGTCATGTTTTAAATCGCCTTCGGATTTGGAAAAAATATTTGAATCACTTGGAGTTTCTAGAGAAAAACAGGTATTTACTTACTGACAGGGAGGTATACGTGCGGCGCACGTACTGTTTACATTAAAGTTAATGGGATTTGAAAAAGTTTCAAATTACGATGGTTCTATGGGTGAATGGGCTAATATGGAAGGCATGCCATTAGAATAATTTATTTCTATCATAGTTTTTAGATTAATATATGACGAGAGGTAAAAGTGTTTTCCAATTCAAAAGGTGTTGAAATAAAACGAATTGTTGTGCCTCCTTTTCCAGAAAACGTTTATATACTTTCTACGGATACATCTGAAGAATGTATAGTGATTGACCCTGGAGCAGAGGCAGATCGTATATCGTTTGAAGTAAATAAATTAGACAAAAAAATTCGTTATATACTTAATACACACGGTCATGGAGATCATACAGCTGCAGTTGCAAAATTAGTTGATACCACAAAAGCAGAATTTGCTTTGCATGAAGCTGATTTAGGAATTCTTAATAATGGTAGTGAATGGTTAGAACAAGTTATTCCTAATTATTTACCCGCACCATTTCCTGATTTTTATTTAACTCAAGATCAGTTGATACAATTAGGTGATTTAACCATAAAAATTATTCATACTCCTGGACACACTCCAGGAGGAGTTTGTTTCTTAGTTGATGATGTGATATTTAGTGGAGACACTCTTTTTAACGAAAGCATAGGTCGCTATGATTTACCTGGTGGAGATGGAGTTGTATTGCTGGAAAGTATACGAACAAAATTAATGGTTTTACCAGAAAATATGACTGTTCTGCCAGGTCATGGAAGTGAAACAACAATTTCTCATGAAAAACTTTATAATCCCTTCTTGCAAAATTAAAAGAGCTTCTCAATAATTGAGAAGCTCTTTTGTTATTCCTTCTATTAATTATTAAATAAATAATTGACCAAATACTAATGAAACCATAGCCATAAGTTTTATAAGAATATTGAGTGAAGGTCCACTTGTATCTTTGAAAGGATCGCCAACTGTATCTCCTACAACGGCGGCTTCGTGAGCTTCAGAACCTTTTCCTCCGTGGTTACCAAGTTCAACATATTTTTTTGCATTGTCCCAAGCCCCACCTGCATTTGCCATCGTAACTGCAAGTAAGAATCCAGAAGAAATAGATCCAAGTAGCATTCCTCCTAAAGCAGCCTTACCCATTAATGATCCAACAAGAATAGGTGCAATTACGGCCAACAACCCAGGTAAAACCATTTCTCTTAGTGATCCGCTTGTACTTATGTCTACAGCTTTTGCATAATCAGGCTTACCTGTTCCTTCCATTATTCCTGGGATTTCTCTAAATTGTCGCCTTACTTCTTGGATCATACTGTTTGCCGCTCTACCAACTGCTTGCATTGTCATAGAGGAAAAAACATAAGGTAATACAGAACCTATCAAAAGACCAACTAATACGATAGGTTCAAGTAAATCTAATGTAGATAATTTAACCAATTGAGCATAAGCTACCATTAAAGCTAAGGAAGTTAATACCGCAGAACCGATAGCAAAACCTTTACCTGTAGCTGCAGTTGTGTTTCCTAGAGCATCTAGTGCATCTGTACGCTCCCTTGTTTCTTCTGGTAAATGAGCTTGTTCAGCTATACCTCCAGCGTTATCAGCAACAGGCCCATAGGCATCAGTTGCTAAAGTAATTCCAAGAGTTGATAACATACCCACAGCTGCAAGTGCTATACCATAAATGCTAGCTAATTCATATGAAATAAGTATTCCAGCAACAATTGAGATTGTAGGTATCGCGGTACTTATCATTCCTAATCCCATTCCACCAATAATAACTGTTGCAGGTCCTGTAACTGCTTGTTCGGATAATTTTTTTGTTGGACTATATTCGTAAGCTGTATAATATTCAGTTGCAGTACCAATTATTTGGCCTACTATTATTCCTACTACAACAACCCAAACAAAATTCCATTTTGATTGATCTGCAGTTAATTCAAAATCTAAGTAGCTAACTGCAGCAACCGTACCAAGAATTACTAAACCTCCAGCAGTAAATATTCCAGTACGAAGAGCCCATAATAGTTTATTCATTGAGGCATTTTCTCCAGTTCGCACGAGGAAGGTTCCTATTATTGATGCTACTATTCCTATACTTGCTATTAATAGAGGTAAAATAAATTTTGGGCCATCATATTCTGATGTTTGAGTTGCAAATATAGCAGAAGTTGTTGCTAGGGCTATAGCTGCAATTATTGAACCAACATATGATTCGAACAAATCAGCACCCATACCAGCAACATCTCCAACATTATCTCCAACATTATCTGCTATAACTGCTGGATTTCTAGGATCATCTTCTGGTATCCCTTGTTCTACTTTACCAACAAGGTCAGCACCTACGTCAGCAGCTTTGGTATAAATACCACCACCAACTCTTGCAAAAAGTGCAATTGTTGATGCACCAAAACCAAAACCAGAAATAATTTGAGCATCTTTAAAAATCATATAGAGTAATGTCACGCCTGTAATACCTATACCAACTACAGTCATTCCCATAACAGAACCACTGTTAAAAGCAACTCGCAAACCTGGATTTAATCCTTTTGTCGCAGCAGTTGCTGTACGCATATTTGATTTTACTGCAATAACCATTCCAATAAAACCGGCTAAGGCAGAACCGATTGCTCCGGCTATATATGATATAGCTGTTGAAGGTAAACCTGAGTTATCTCCATCAATCTTGCTTAAAACATCGTAGTCGATAAAAACAGCAAGTATACCGGTTATAATTATGACGAAAACTGCGAGAAGTTTGTATTCTCTATTTAAAAAGGCCATTGCACCTTCATGTATTGCTGCTCCAATTTCTTGGACTCTTTCATTTCCTGCATCCTCAGAATTGACTTTGAATGCAAGATAAGCGGCAAACAATAAAGCTAAAGCGCCTGCACCTAATACTAATAACGGTAATAAGCTCATAAAAAATGCTCCTTAGTTCGTAAATATCATATTTTCATAAGTACATGAAAATTTTATACCGGAACGAAATTTACCATTCACACTGCACTAAGTCAATAGAACATATTAAAAAAAATAATATAAATTAACCTTTATGTACTGTAATGATTTGTAATCTTTCTAAATTCTTAGCAGAGGTGTTTTATTTCTGGTACACTATTGAGGTTCATTAGAAGAATTGAGTTAAATATATGCAATGGTTAAAAAGTAAAATACTGAAACATTTTGGCAATACCTTGCTAACAGGATCTCTGTTAGCAATACCTTTTGCGTTGACATATGTGATAGTTGATTTTTTGTTTCAATTTGTTGATGGGATACTAAACCCTGCAATAAATTTACTATATGACCGTTATGAATTAGAGAATGTACTTCCATTTAATATCTTCCCAGGTATTGGTGTCATTTCCGCGCTTTTGATTATTTATATTGTTGGGTTTTCTTTTTATACAGCAGCAGGAAGAAGTGCAGTACGTCTTATTCAAAAAACAATGTTAAATATTCCTGTTATTGGACCAATTTATTTGGCTTCAAGAAAACTCGTAGAATCTTTTTCAGGAAGTAAAGAAACAGGTTTTAAACGAGTAGTTCTAATTCAATTTCCACGTGAAGGATTTTGGTCTGTAGGTTTTTTAACTGGTATTACACAACCTTCAGATTTCGAAAGAAAAGCCGTTGTGTATGTCCCCACAGCGCCACTTCCTAATTCTGGGTTTGTAGTATTAGTTAATTTGGATGAAGTTTACGATACTGATCTCAAAGTAGCAGAAGCCGGTCAGTTTGTACTCTCTGGAGGAATTATATCTCCAGATCATATTACTACTGCTAGATTAGACCCAAATAAAGTTTATGAAGATCAAGCATAATTCATAGAGGGTTTTATATACTTAGTTGTGGGCATACCAACCAAGAGTTTGATTAGACAATGCATATTCTGTAATTTTTTCTTGTTTAGTTCCATCATCATTCATAATATAAGCAGCAAATGTACTCATTTCATTACCACCCTCTTGACTCGAAATAAAAGCTATTCTAGTTCCATCAGCTGACCAAACTGGATTTCTATCTGATTTATTTGAGTTAATAGTGAGCCTTGTTGTTTCTATGCTTTCAATATTAATAACATATATTTCGTCATTCTTTTCCGGATTATTTGCTGATGTAAAAGCGATTTGTTTTCCGCTTGGAGACCATGAATAACTAGTATTTGGACTTAAGTTTTTATTAAGTAATATTGGTTCATTTGACTCGCTTTTGTTACCAAGATCCATAACGTACAAATGGTTTACATTATTTGCTGGTTTTAGAAAAGCTAATTTTTCATTTTTCGGAGACCATTGTGGATCGAAATGTGTAGAGTCAGTTGTTCTTTTTAATTCATTTACACCTAGTGGATTTCTTTGAATAATTCCTTCATTATCATTTGAAGAGATTGCTATCCATTCTGAATCTCTAGACCAGTCATGGTAGTTATATCCTTCAAGTTTTAATATTTCTTCCATAGTACTAATGTCATAAATTCTTATTACATTTCCAGCATTAAAAGATATGTATTGAGCATTTGGAGACCATTGTAAATTTTTTATTGGTAATTCTTGATTAAGCCCCTCATAAATTATTAGTTCATCAAGTTTATCACGATGAACACTGGCTACGGTATTGGTATCCAATATAAACAATATTTGATCATAATTGGGCGACCAGGATGGAGAACTATTTGAATTTGGCGACATTATGTTTTTTAAATTATTACCATCTGAATCAACAATATATATAGTATCGCCTTGCGTGAATAAAATTTGCTCTTTTGATTCAATAAAGCAAGCAGAAAACATAACACTAATAATAGAAAGAAGTCCTAAAGTATAGATTATTCTTTGTTTATTGTTGGGCGTTTTTTGAATTCTATTTTCTTTCATAATGTACTATTTACTGCTTAACTGTAGACTTTTGACCAGAACCTATTACATTTTTGAATTGTGGCATAACTTCTTTGGCAAAAAGATTCATGGATTTCATCACTTTTTCATTATCCATTCTTCCGATTTTGAATACACAGTTTAAAGATGTAATACCAGTGGTATCGATCAGTTTTTGTATTTTCTTAGTACATGTTTCTGGATCTCCAAAGATCAACCATTCATCGTAAACTGTGTCTAGGTCAGGCTCGTTGTCTAAAATGGTTTCTATAGCTTTCCCTTTTTCTACAACCTGGGTATTAGCCCTTAAAGAGGTCACCAATCTATAATGCCACATTGCATTATTCAGTTCCTTGCGAGCTTCTTCTTCTGTCTCGGCGACAAAAATTTGTTTTTGAATAGCAAATTCTTGAGGCCATCCAGCACCACTTTCTTCTACAGCATTTTGAAAAACTTCCCAATTTTCTTTTACAGCTCCTGAAGGAGCACTTGAACCGCCAGTTATACATTTGTAGCCTTTTTGGACTACTTTTTTAATACTCTCTGGGCTTTGCGCTGCTATCCAAAAAGGAGGGTGTGGATTTTGTATTGTTCTTGGGAAAATTGCAGTCTCTGGGATTTTATAATACTTCCCATCGTATGTTATGGTATCTTCTTGTAATGCTTTGGATATAATTTCTAGACTTTCATCAAACATTTCTCGGTTTTCATTAATATCCACACCTAATCTATCAAACTCATACTCTTGATACCCTCGGCCAAAACCAATTTCAATTCGACCATTGGTTAATTGATCGGCCATAGCAATTTCCTCGGCTAATTTTACAGGATGATGTAAAGGTAAAACCAATACTGCAGTCCCAACTCTTATATTTTTTGTTCGTTCTGCGATTTTTATAGCCATCATAAGCGGGTAAGGTAAATAACCATAGCTTGAAAAATGGTGTTCAGCCAACCATACAGTATTAAATCCCAATTTATCTGCTAATTCTGCTTGTTCTATAGCATTATCATATACAGTAGGTGAGGGTTGGACATCAGGGGATTGTAAAAGTAAAAATACTCCAAATTGCATTTCCTATTCCTCCTGTTTGATTATCTTAATCTTCGGATGGTCAAATAATATCACATATTAATTTTTAAATGTAACTGTTGGTTTTATACTTGACTCAGTTTTAACAGCAATCTACAATCCAAGAAACTGATAAAAGGGGACAATTATGAGCAATACAGAAGACGAAATAGTATACACTTGGGATGTTATGGAAATTGGGCATACAGCACCTCCATTAACTATAGAAATTACAGAAGATTATATTTCTTCATACTCAAATTCGATTCAAAATACTAATCAACAACATCATGACCCTTCAGTAGCTCAGTCGCAAGGGTTTCAGCAACTTGTAGCTCCATTATCAATGATATATAGTTTTGCTCCTATGAGAAGGCATGATATTTTTGAAAATTATGGATACGTAGGTCCTGAGAAATATTCTAAAGCTCCTCGAAGTACACCATTTGCAGGAACAGAGACCAAATTTTTCGGCATCCCTGTGGTTGCGGGAGATATTATTACTAGTACCACAGAGATATCAAATAGGTGGGAAACCAAAAGTGGAAATAAATTTGTTAGCTTTAAAATACAAGCTAAAAACCAAAGAAACGAATTAGTAGCAGAATATCTTTACAATATTATTTGGGAAAGATCTGCAGGACAAAAATCTCGTTCATAATTGTCATAAGGAGGACATATTATGTCTATTAATACCAGTCAAACAAATTTCAATGATATATCTATAGGAGATGAATTGATTGAGTTAAACAAAACTGAAACTCAAGAAACTATTGATATGTACGCTAAAGTTAATAATAGAGCAACGCCTACAGAAACAGATGAGGTTCGTAAGAATCTACACACGGATCCTGAATATGCTAAAACAGGAATTTTTGCAGGAACAGTTAACATGGGCGTAGCAACTTGTGGACATATGATGGAAGCATTGGAGTTATCTTTCCCGTATGAAAATTTATCACGCAGTAAATTCAGCATGCGGGCCTTAGAGCCATTTAGACCTGGTGATAAAGTAACATATTCCGGCAAAGTTAATAATAAATATGTAAACGAAGAGACAGGTAAGATTGAACTCGAAGTTGAACTTATAGGAACAAATCAGTTAGGACAATTAATTGCTTCAGCTCAGGTAACTATTCCTGAAGTTTAATTAGGCAATATAAATTGGATTATTAAGCGTAATTATTCTATTTTCGTTTTTGATTGATAAACGAATTTCTTTTGATAGATCAAATAGTTTCTTGTGTAATTTACCATCATAATATTTTAAGATAGTGTTTAATCCCGACTGTATTTTGTTATCAATTTCCTCTTCGGATATTTCTGTAGGATTTATTGTTTTAGACCCAATGATAAATCCCCATACAGAATTGTAACTAGGAATGAATCCATTATATCCTTGTGTTATAGGGAAAATCCGTTGAATTGTATTATAGATGGCAGTAAATACGTCCCGATGATCTAGGGGTCCACAGGGACCAGCTTGTATAGCCATTATACCTTCATTTCCCAGGTGATTTAATATTAGTTGATAAAATTCTTGAGTGAATAGTTTGTATGCAGGCCCAGATTCTAAAGGATCTGATATATCAATAATTATTAGATCATATATGGCTTTGGTAGATTCCAAATATTGGAATGCATCTTCATAAATTAGAGTCATTCGTTTATCGTCAAAACTTCCTTTATGATGATTTGGTAAATATTTTTTACATAACCTAATTACTTCTTCATCTAAATCTACCATTGTTACTGATTCAATATCATTGTGATATAAAACTTCTCGAGCTGTTGCTCCTTCTCCTCCACCTGCTATAAACACATTTTTGACATTATTTAAAGAATGTAGAGCAGGTTGTACAAGTAATTCATGATAAATATATTCATCTGCCTCTGAAGATTGGGTTTTATCATCTAAAATAAGAGTTCGACCAAATGAATGTGTTTCAATTATATCGATTTTTTGGTAATTAGATTGTCCAGAATATATAGCATTTTTTAGTCTCAAAGAATATGAAAAATCTTTACTATTATGTTCTGTGTACCAATTGTTAGATTTTTTGTTCATGGTGAATATTATTAGTATTAGGCTCTATAATGATGTCATTACGTGTACCGCGCTCTATTTCTTGTATATCAAAGTTTTTTGATTCTAGGCTTTTTATTAAAAAATTTGCTGCTTTGTTAGGTTCAAACAGGGCGCTACAGGTGAAGATATCTATAGCAGCATAATAATATTCAGGCCAAGTATGAATAGTTATATGGGATTCGGCGATTGATAGAATTCCAGTTACCCCAAATGGTGAGAATTTATGAAACTTTTCACCAATAATTGAAGCACCAGATATCTTTGCGGCAGTAATCATAACGGATTTTATAAAATCCATATCATCAATTAGTTTAGCATTGCATTTGTTAGCTTCTATTAATAAATGCTTTCCTAGTACTTTCAATTTTGATCCTTAATATAAGCTGTCAAGAAACAACTGTTGATCGATGATTTTTGAAAGATGATTTACCTTGGATTGATGAAGTACATCAAGTTCAATAAATTGCGTGGAAATAAGATTCAATGTTTCATGCGTTGAAGTATTTACAGAAATTATAGGAATTTCTTCTTCATTCGCATGATATTTTATGTAGTCTGTAATAGTGTGTTCCCCAGTTAATATTAAGCAGCTTGTATTATTGTTTATTGCTGCCATTTGAATATCTGGTCTATTGCCTCTTACTAATACAGCCTTATTATTAAATCGGTTAAAATAATCTTTACCAGAACCTAATACCATACCCCCAATCATAATTCTTTCTATGATTTTGGATTCGTAATACTCTATAGGATGCTCTGCAGTTAATGTCCCTTCAGTAATATTCAAAATATTACTGCTGGTAATGCCCCTCATTGTTCTGGTTTGGGGTATAATTCCTAAAATCGGAATAGAGGAATCTTCAGAGATTTTTTCTATATTTGATTCTAGTTTATGCTTTGAATATTTTGGGACAGAATTAAAAATTATTCCACTAATACTATTATCTGTTAATGCTTTGGCATTATTTATTTTTTCTTGAATGGTAGTAAGACTATCGTTTGTTTCTAATTTTAGAATTAAAACCATACTAGTTTCTGGAATTTCTAATAAAAATTTAAGTGCCTCTTCAGGAATATTATTTAAGCTTGGGGTGTCGATCATTAAATAATCAGTTAAATCGTCAAATTTACGTATATTTTCAACAATTTCTTTTTTGTTTTTTAAAGGGTTTAAAGGATAGGGGAATAATCCAATTTCATTTGGATGTAATTCTTTTATAAAGTTTGTTTCTAGGGATTCTTTATTTGAACTAAATAATTCTATGCACGTTGAGTTGTATCCCTTATTATTTAGGGATTCTGTGAGGCCTAGCGCACAAGAAGTTTTACCATCTTTTGGGTTTAATGATGTTACTAAAATAGTCTTCATTTAGATAAATAAGGTTTATATATTTCGTAAAAAACACCTATATAATAGTATCATTTTTATATTGAAAAAGAAATGGAATTATTGCTTATCAATAATTTGATTAAATTTTCGTACATTTTTATTTGTGATAAAGCTTGTAACTGTGAATATACTTAGAGCTGCTCCACCAAATGCTATAGCAAATGTAGGATTAGTAAATCCTGATATTAATCCAGCTTGAAAACCACTTAGTGGCCTCAGGCTAAATGTTAATCCATATAATCCCATAATTCTTCCTCTTAAATTATTCGGAACAGAAAGTTGTAAAGAACTTTGTGCTGAAATAGCAGGTAGAGTTCCAAATATCCCAACAATAAACATACAAATTATAGCCAAATAATACGACCCGCTTAATACTGATGAAAGAGCAAAAATAATAACAGATATCCCACTTAAAAAGCTTCCAATTACTACGTGGAAAAATTTAGAACCAAGATTTGGTTTTATGGCAATTACTATTGTTGTTGATAGGGCTCCTAATCCACTTGCTCCTAGAAGTATACCTTGTGCTTCTGGTCCCAAAGTTAAAACTTCTTTTGCGATTACTGGCATCATCGGAATATATGCTAAGGCAAAGAAGCTTTGAAAAAATGTAATGCTAATGATGAATTTAAATATAGAATGACTATTTATATAACTAAAACCTTCAAGTAAATCCTCTAATGGAGATGTGTTTTTTTGTTGGGGAGAAAAATTTACTTTAAGGGTTAATGCGATAATTGCCATTATTAAAAATCCTAAAGCTGATATCAGTATGGCAAATGCTACTGATGTCCAAACTATAAGAAAACCAGCTATAGCGGGAGAAATAATTCTTGTACCAGGCCATATTCCAGATAATAAAGCCACTCCACTTGGAATAGCTTCTCTATCAATAAGGCTTGGATAGAGAGCTCTTCTGGCTGGCTGATCAAAAGCTTCAACTGATCCTGATAATAGGGCCAGAAGTAAAATATGCCATTCATTAACAATTCCAATAAATGTCAAAAAACATAATATAAATATAAATAGTGCTAATAAAAATTGAGTAGTGAATACTAACATTTTTTGATTTAAACGATCCGCATACACGCCACCGATTATATTGAACACAATAGTTGGAATTCCACTCGCTAATGCTAGATATCCAATATAAAGAGAAGAATCAGTAATATCAAAAATGAGCCAAAATTGCGTAAATCTTAACATCTGGAACCCTGTAACTGAGATCAAGGTTCCTCCCCAAAAAGCACGAAAACTGGGATTTTGAAGGGCTAAAGGTAATTTCATATTCTAAGTAGTTTGTAATTCTAACACTTATTAATGGTAACATTTTTTGCTATACCATGTAAGCTCAGCTATTTACCCTGTGATTAAATTTTAAACAAGCTAATTATATTTGAAAGTGTCCATGAAGATGCAGCTACCAATTGTAAAATATCACCAGGGGCAAATGATCCATAAACGAAAACTGAAGCCATCCAAGAAGTACTAGCGATTAGTTGACATACCCATAACAGACTTAAATTAGATTTCAATTGTCTATTATTTCTAATTAACATGGGCACTCCTCTCCACAAGCTCCTAGGTCATCTAAATAGAGACCTTCTTTGCGATATTCTTCTAAAAGTGACGTATCCATGTCTAATCGTTCACCAATTGCATTAGCGACAACGCCAAATCTTTGTCTATACTTGTAAATAAAACATAATATAAGATTTTCATGACGAACTTGAGGCCCTACAAGAAATAAACCAGGAGTTTTTCTTGATTCATCATGTTCATTTAATAATACGTAAGAATTATTTTCGTCCCATTCAAACAAGTCTTTCACCATAGTTAAACTACTTTCAAATCCTGTTGCCAATATAGGTGGGGTATCAGTTTGGTATTTATACGATTTTTTACCCTTTACATATATCAAGTATTTGTTATTTTCAAACTTGATGTCTTTGACTTTGGATTTACCTACAAGTCTAATTCTTTCATTTGGTATTTCTTCACGTATTCTATCTACGGTGTATGGAGATAAGTTTTCACTAGGATCAGTTGTCCTCTTGGTACTCCAATCTGGATTTTCTTCTAAAACAGCTACTTTTTTACCTAGTCTACTTAGATGTATCGCTGCATCAATTCCACTCTCATTTCCGCCGATAATATAAATTTCATCACCGTCAATTTGTTCCCAAGTTTCTACTTTGCTGTTATGTATACATAATTCAGATCCTGGAAATGAATTTGTATTTGGGTATTGAAATTCTCCAGCTGCCCAAATCACAAAACGAGACTCAATTATTTGTTCTCCATTAACCTGAATAGTAAAACGATCTTGTGAATAGGTTACTTTTTCAACATTTGTATGTTCTTTAATTGGTAGTTCAAAATATTCTGCTATTAACTTTAAATATTTTGCATATTCTTTACCAGTGGGATGTTCAGTTTCTAGGGAATATGCTGGAGAAGTACCAGAGGCAACAGAATTGAGGTCAATGTGACCCCAAAAGTTAGTTGTAAATGAAGGAGTTATAAATCGCATTTCATTTGGCCATTTATCGAAAGTAGCTCCAACTTCATTTCTTTCAAGAACAACCATTTTTTCTACCCCAAAGTCTTTGAGCATAGCAGCAATTCCTATTCCTGAAGCACCTGCGCCTACAATAACAACATCATAAATTTCTAGTTCTTGTTTGAATACATAGTTTTCCATAATACCTCCATGGAAAACCATGATATCATAAATGAGAATGATTCTCAATCTCATTTATATGGAGAAAGGTTTCATCATATGCATAATTTCACCATTATAGGAATTGTTTGATAATCCAAATATGTTTAGCTATGTTTTCATGGTATTTATCTATGTAAATCTGAATGTATCTCTGTTATTATACCCATCAAATTTAATCTCTTTACTTGAGAGGTAGCTATGACAGTCTCGCAAGAATTTTCGTTTGAGTCCCAAAAATATATTGAATTACGAGCAGATGGCTTTAGTCTGCCATCACCAGAAATGAGAGATGCTATGTACAGAGCCGAAGTGGGTAATGACGGCTTTGGGGAAGATCCTTCAGTAAATCAATTAGAAGAAATGAGTGCAGAGATTTTTCAAAAAGAATCAGCAACATTTGTTTCTAGTGGCTCTATGGGGAACTTAATATCATTATTGGCTTATTGTAAAGAAAGTGATAGTGCCATTATTGGAAACAATTCTCATACATACAATCGTGAATTTAATAGAGATCAATCACAAAAACAAAGCTTACCACAAATTCTTGGTATACAACCCCAAGCAGTAAAAACAGATAGAAGAGGGATGTTAGATATTGAAGAAATTAATGGTTTTATAACCCATGTAATATCAGATCGTAAACCAAGAGTAATGATTGTAGAAAACACTCACAACCTTGCTGGAGGTAAAGTTCTTAATATTAATGATATGGATACTTTGCACAACGTTGTGACAAAAAGTAATATTCCCATACATTTGGATGGGGCAAGAATATTTAATGCATCTATAGCATTGGATATTTCTCCTGAGAAATTAACCGAAAAAACTGATTCAGTTCTATTTTGTCTTTCAAAAGGCTTGGGAGCACCTGTTGGATCGTTAGTTGTTGGTTCTCGAGATTTTATCAGTGAAGTTAAGGAATGGAAAAAAATATTAAGTGGATCTATGAAGCAAGCCGGTGTAATTGCTGCAGCTGGAATAGTTGCACTTAAGAATTATGAAACTAGTATTAGAAATGATCACCAATTAGCAAAATATCTCGAAAAAAGGTTATTAGAGCTAGAAAAAGTACGAGTTGAACCTGTTGAAACCAATTTAGTTTACCTAGAATTAGATGTTGATGACCCTTTTAAGATTTCTGAAAAATTAAAACAAAAAAGAATAAATGCTGGACCATATCATAGTGATAAAAGATGGAGGCTGGTTCCACATTACGGACTAACAAAAAATGATATTGATTATTTTATTGATACTTTATATACATTAATAAATTAGAAGGTGTAAGTAAAAAGGGATGGAAATATGACTAAGCTAAATAATGTGAGTTTATTAAAATCTGAAGCCATATCAACTACAGGTATGATTGGGACAAAAGATCGATATGCAACGGAAATAGGAAAAGCAGTTCTGGATAATGGAGGAAACGCTATTGATGCTGCTGTAGCTTCATGTCTTGCTATTGGCGTTGTAGAACCAACATCCAGTGGGATAGGTGGAGGTGGCTATCTTAATTTTCAAGTTGGTGATAAAGGTGGTGTTATTGGATTTCCAATGCAAGCATCTTTGAGTGCAAACTCTGACATGTATTCAATCATCAGTCAGCAAGGAGTCGGTAGTTTTGGATGGGCTAGTGTTAAAAATGATGAAAATATTCATGGATACAAATCTATAGCTATACCAGGAGCAGTTGCTGGCTTATATAAAGCTCATGAATTGTATGGATCTATGCCTTGGTCTGAATTAGTAGAACCTTCGATAAAATTAGCGAGAGAAGGAATTACACCACATTGGCATCTTTTATTTGATGTTGGAAAACTTATGGGGTTAATTTTTCAATATGATGAATTGCGACGTGTTTTAATGCCTTCAGGAGTTATGCCCACAAGTGACATAAATGATATGAATAAATTCAAACAACCACACTTAGCTGATGTATTAGAACAAATTAGCAAGTATGGCGCGAAAGGATTTTATGAAGGTGATGTTGCTGAGGCTTTAGTAAAAGGCATACAAGATAATGGAGGAATTCTGACAACGGAAGATTTTGCACAATATACTCCTTTTGTTTGGGATCAAGGATTAGAATTTGCATACAGAGGTAAAACTGTCCGAGTGCCTCCTTATGCATGTGCAGGTACGACGAGTGCTATGACTTTAAAATTATTAAATAACTTCAATTTAAGTAAAATTGAACACAATTCTATTGAGATGTTAAACGCTTATATACTAAGTGCTCGAATGGCTTATGTTGATAGGTTTGAGTATTTGGCCGATCCAAATTTTGTTGATGTTCCTTGGGAAGGGCTGGTTTCAGATGGCTACATAAAAACACGTTTTCAAGAGATGAGCGGTATATCACAATATTCAGATGGTAAAGAAATCAACTATCGACCTGGAAATCCATGGATTGAAGAAAAAAGGAAACCTAAAGAGGTTCTTCCAGCAAGCGTTCCTTCTGAAGATAAAGGTACAACCCATTTAGGTGTTATAGATAAGTTTGGTAATGCAGTTTCATTGACTAATACGTTGATGTCTGGATTTGGATCAGGAGTTGTTCCTAAAAACACTGGAGTAATAATGAATAATGGAATGATGTGGTTTGATCCTATTCCTGATAGGGTGAATTCTATTAAACCTGGTAAATTTCCCTTAAATAATATGACTCCAGCATTAGTGCTAGGAGATAATGGGGTCGAAATGTCAGTTGGAGCCTCAGGTGGTCGTCGAATAACTAATTGTGTAACTCAATTGATTATTAAATGTATAGATTATGGTATGAGTCCTCAAGAGGCTATTGATTCACCTCGAATAGACTGTAGTGCCAAAATAATAAGTACAGATCCTAGAATCCCGGCTGAAGTATTATCAAAATTAGAACCAAGAGGACATAGATTTCAAAGTATTGGAGACCACTCATTAGACAGTGGTTTTCCTAGTTTTGCAAGTCCAGTAGTTATAACGAAAGATGAAGATGGGACTGTAAGAGGGGGAGTTGATTCTTTCCACTCTGCTTTTATTCAAGGCCAAGAATGATATAAGGCTATTAATGAAAGTATCTAATATACCAAATACAAATATTATTTATTTAATTGAAAATTATGAAGCTCTATTATTTGATGCTTACGGTGTTCTTCTAAATGAATTTGGTGTTTTACCTGGTGCCATAAACTTAATCGATAAATTAAACAACACTAATAAACCTTATTTTATTTTGACAAATGATGCATCACGTTCTGTGCCAACTTCTTCTAATTTTTATAAAAGCTTTGGTCTGGAAATTCCTGAAGAAAAAATAATTACAGCAGGTTCTTTGATATATCCATACTTTCAAGAGAATAATCTAAAAGGTTCAAAATGTAGAGTTATTGGAACTGATGATTGTTTTTTATATGTTGCAGATGCTGGAGGAATAGTTAGTGATGATGATTTTGATGTATTAATTATTGGTGCATCTCCAGATAATTATACTTTTAGTTCTATTGAAGATCTTGTTAACAATTTATTTAGGATGCTTGATGTAAAAGAAAAAGTTTCAGTGGTATTACTTAATCCTGATTTATTATATCCAAAATCTACAGACTATTACGGTATTGGTGCAGGTAGTATACTTCTGTGGTTGGAATCATTCGTCGAAGTTCGGTATCCAGGTCAGTCAAAATTACAAATTACAAGATTAGGAAAGCCATTTAAAGAAATTTACCAAGAGGCTTTTCGTAGAACTAAAACCATGAATATGGTAATGGTAGGGGATCAATTACAAACCGATATAGTAGGTGCAAATAATTTTGGAATAGATTCAGTATTAGTACATTCTGGTCTGACAAAAAACGATACTTTAACAGGCCAGAATATATATCCCTCTTATACTTTATCAAGCATAAATGATTAAGTGAGGCAGAAATGACCACAATAAACACAGTAACCGGGACAATCGATAGTTCAGAATTAGGATATACATTAGTTCACGAACATATTTTGAGTACTTCTGCAGGCATAAAAGAAGTGTATCCAGAATTTATTGATAAAGAAACTACAATAAACACAGCAACAAGTCATTTAGAAAAATGCAAAAATGAAGGAATCACTACAGTAATAGATATGGCACCTTTTGATTTAGGAAGAGACGTTTTACTTCTCGAGGAAATTTCAAAGAAAACGAACATCAATATTATTACAACAACTGGTAGTTGGATTGCGCCTCCAAGGGAATTTGTTGGAACTGATCCTGATCTTATTGCTCCTTTATACGTTCGTGAAATAACTGAAGGTATTCAAGGCACTGGAATTAAAGCCGGGGTTATTAAAATATCCACAGATCGAGAAGGTATTACTCAACGATTTGATTCTGTAAGTCGTGCAGTAGCAAGGGCTCATTTGTTAACTGGGGTGCCTGTTTTAACACATACATATTCTCCAGCATTCGTAGGTAACGAGCAGGTAAGAATTTTGGAAGAAGAGGGAGTTGATTTAAATAGAGTATGTGTAGGTCACAGCAACGATACAACAAATATTGACTATCTCAAGGGCTTAATGGATAAAGGCGCATGGCTAGGATTAGATCATTTTCCTGGTACAAATCCTGATTGGGATACTAGAACTCTGATTATTAAAGAACTCATAGATTTGGGATATGGAGAAAAGATTATGCTTTCACATGATTTTAATTTAGGTAAGCATAATGCCAATTTAAATGACCAAATTGCACGTTGGGAAAGAAATCCTGATGGATATCTTTTTATAAAACATAAGGTTCTTCCAAGACTTCTAGAACTGGGTGTTTCGGAAAAAGATGTTAATGCATTAAATGAAGATAATGTGAGGAGATTTTTTGAAAACAAATAGTGGGTTAGAGATTTATTTAAGTGCGATAAATTTCCATAATTACTTACAGCAAAGGAGTATAACATGGCTATTATGAGTGGAGGACAAGCTGTCGTTAAAGCTTTAATGAATGAAGGGATTGATGTAGTATTTGGTGTTCCTGGTGTTCAAATAATGCATATTTACGATGGTTTTTTTAATCAATCAGATATAGAAGTAATTAGTTGTCGCCATGAACAAACTACAGTTTATATGGCTGATGGATATGCACGTTCAACCGGTAAAATTGGCGTAGCCTTAGTTGTTCCTGGCCCAGGAGCGTATAATGCGGGGGCAGCTATGTCTACGGCGTATGCAACATCATCTCCAGTAATTTTAATTTCTGGGCAAATCGATTCTAATGCAATAGGAAAAGATTTTGGGGCGTTACACGAAATTGAAAACCAATTAGGGTTTATGGCGCCAGTAGTAAAATGGAACGACATGGTTAACAAAACGGAAGCAATACCTGAAATAATCCATAGAGCAATACAAGAAGTTTCTACTGGTAGACCAAGACCTGTAGAAATAGAAATCCCACCTGATTTATTAGCAAATGAACAAAATATTGAATTTGTGGAAAAAGAAATTTTTACGCCATTAGAACCAGATATAAATGAAATTGTTAATGCTATTGATATTATTATGAAATCAAAGAAACCAGTAATTTGGGTTGGTGGAGGTGCAAATTTATCGGACTCTTCGGGAGTGTTAGTTGAATTGGCGGAATCTCTGAATGCACCTGTTATTACTACTCCTGAAGGTAAAGGAGCAATACCTGAATCGCATGCATTAAACATGGGAACTTCGTCATATGGATTTGGCCCTAGCAAAAACATTATCCCAGAATCTGACGTATTGATAGTTATAGGTAGTCGATTAGGTAGTTATCGTCCTGAGACTGGATCTGTACCTCATGAGAATATGAAATTGATTAATATAAATATAGATCCTACTGAAATAGGTAAAACGTATAATGCTGATGTAGGAATAGTCAGTGATGCTAAAACTGGCATCCAGGCAATTTTAGATATATTGA
Source organism: SAR202 cluster bacterium (assembly GCA_009392515.1). Taxonomy (NCBI): domain Bacteria; kingdom Bacillati; phylum Chloroflexota; class Dehalococcoidia; species SAR202 cluster bacterium. Next base: position 42,421 of record VFGE01000025.1, read on the forward strand.
AATCAAAAAATTATAACTCAAATTGGGATTCGTCATATTTAGCAGAAACAAAAAAAGGTTATCGATCTCATCTTTTGGATATAGCACCAAGACAAGTTGAATTACTTCAAAGTATTAGAAATGTATTACCTAAAGAAACATTTGTAGTCAGTGGAGTAACCAATATGGGCTCATGGAGTAGTATTGCACTTGATATGTTTGAACCTCGAACTTTTATTACTTCTTCTTATATGGGTACCTTAGGATACGCATTTCCTACATCATTGGGTGTTAAAGTAGGCAATCCTTCTAAACCAGTAATTTCATTATGTGGTGATGGAGGATTTATGTACGGTATTGGTGAATTAGCTACAGCAGTACAATACGGGATTAATGTAGTTACTGTTGTTTTTAATAATCATCGATATGGAGCATCAAATAAAGATCAAAATCTTCGTTTTAAAGGAAGAACAGTAGGTACTGAATTGCATAATCCAGATTTTGTTCAATTAGCTGAAAGTTTTGGGGTAAAAGGAATAAAAGTTAATTCATTAGATGAAAGTTCTAAAGCTATAGAAGCAGCATTAGACATGGATGCTCCTGTAGTTGTTGAAATTGAATTACCTAGCGATTTAAATTTTCCGTATTATATAGATCAATAGTTTCTAATGAAAAAGTTATTATTTGGGAATAAATCTATATTTCTTGGATGGTGGGTTGTTTTTGGATCTTTTTTATCCAATGCAATGTATTCAGTGACAGGGCTTGTAGCAATAGGATTATTTATAGAACCAATGTCTTCTTCATTAGGTTGGTCTGTTGCTAGTATCTCTCTAGGCATTGCTTTAAGGCAAATTGCTGGAACAATTATTGGACCAATTATTGGTCCTAGAGTTGATAAAACTGAACCTAGAAATCTTTTTTTTCTATCAACCATTATCACAGGTTTTTCAACCATCGTATTAGGATTCATAACAAACGTATGGATCTTTTATATGCTTTACGGTGTAATTGGTGCAATTGCAATTACTGGAATAAGTAATTTAGTTACTGGGACCGTAATATCAAAATGGTTTGTAAAATCACGAGGAAGAGCATTAGGTTTCTCTGATCTAGGAAGTTCAGTTGGAGTCATAATATTAATACCGGTTATAAATATTATTATCACAAGCCATTCTTGGGAAATGGCTTGGGTATTTTTAGGAGTGTTACATTTAATTATTATGACACCAGTATCGTTTTTAATGAAAAGACAGCCAGAAGATTATGGATTATTACCTGATAATGAAGCCAATGTTGAAAATGGCTTAAATAATAGTGATATAAATTCCAATAAAGAGGTATGGACTGCGAAAGAGGCAATTAAAACATATCAGTTCTGGATTATTATTCTGGCCTTTGGATTAAGTAATATTTCTGTTATGGCAATTCTATCTCATCAAATCAATCATATTGTCCATAAAGGTTTCTCTTCCACACAAGCTGCTTTAATTATATCTTTATGGGCTATTTTTGCTGGTTTCGCAAGAGTTCTATTTGGATTTATTTTAGAAAAGATTTCTGTAAGATATTTATCATTTATTGTGATGATCGGTAGTGCATTAGGCACTTATTTTTTGCTTATTGGAAATTCTTTAGAATTGTTATATTGCTTTGCAATTATTTACGGAATATTTCGAGGAGCTATTGTTTTGATGTCAATAATTATCTGGGCTGATTATTATGGGAGAACACATCTGGGAGCAATTAGAGGGCTTACAACACCGTTTAATATCATATCATTGTCAACTGGACCTGTATTAGCTGGTTATTTTTATGATGAACTTGGTTCATATGATATGATTTTTTCAGTCTTTATTATGCTTTATATAATATCAGGTATACTAATATTATTTACTAATGCTCCCAAAAAGAAATAAACGGTTCATTGTGTTTTTAAAATAATAAGCTACCGGAATCGTCTCATAGATCCAAAAATACCAAAGAAGATTATACTAATAGCGCCGTATAAAACACCTCCGATTAGTACAGCATCTGCTGCTCCATTCATTGCATTCCCACCTAAGGTTATAGTACCTACATAAATTTTATTATGTGTTAGATATTCTGCTATGGAACCCATAATTAATGTCCCGATCCATGTCGTACCTTGAACTGTAGTTTCAAAACTCAGCACACGTCCTCTTAATTCATTTGGTGTTAATATCTGCATTGCAATCATCCTCATACTCCTAAACATCATTTGTGACATTCCCATGAAAAATACGAGTATTAGAGAGAGCATAAATATCTCAGAACGTGAAAAAGCTAGTATGACTATTGTATTTGCCATTGCAACAAAAAATAGCAAATATCCTCTGTATTTAAATTCACTTAACATAACAACTATAAGAGCCCCTATAGATGTACCTATAGTTGATGCAGTCATGATATATCCAAGTCCAGAAGCTCCAACTCCTAAAATTGCGTCTGCAAAGATAGGTAATAAAAACATAGCAGCACTACCAACCATGGCGAAGGCAAATCCAATAGCAATCAATCCTAATAATACTTTTTCACGCCAAACATGTTTGAATCCTTCGAAGAAAGGATATTTTGTTTTTTTTGAATCTTGCTTTAGTTTTTGTTCTTCTGGGTCCCATTTAAGCAAAAATATTGTGATTGCAGTAAAGAGTTGGCCTATAGATGTAAGTATAAACAACCAACCTGTACCTATAATCGCAATAAGAAGTCCTCCTAAAGCAGGACCTGCTACCCTTGGCCATGTCTCAGCTATGTTATCCAGTGCAACTGCATTTGGTAATTGTTTTTTTGTTACGATACTTCCAAGTATTGCTTGGTGTCCTGGTCTTCCAATTGATTGAATAATTCCGCTCATTACAGAAGAGACTACAAAGTGCCACCACTCAATAATTTCAAAATAAACTAATGATGCAACAATTGCCCATAGTATTGTTAAAGAAACTTCCGTATACTTTAATAGCTTTTTTCTATCGACTTTATCTGCTAGAAATCCACCAACAAATGGCATAAATAACATAGGCCAGGCTAAAGACGATGTGACAAATCCTAATAAAAATGGAGATTTACTGATTTCCCAAACAATCCAAGCCCTTAGAAACACGCGCATTTGTCGGGCCATATTTGATGTTACTCTACCTGCCCAAAGAAGCCTAAAGTTTGAGTTTTCGAAAGCCGATATTTTATCCCGAAATGTAATACCATTCCTCCATCTGAATAATGGGGTGCTAAATATTATTTTCTTTGATAATATTCCACATATTTTCTTAAAGAATTAGCTGTATTTTCCATTCCAAATACTGCAGGGATCCCAGCATCTGTTAATTGTTTATACACCATGGATCTATCCTCAGGAGATGGATGAGGATATGTTGTTGATATAAGAACTACATAGGGTTTTTTTGCGCGTTTTTTAAATTCGCAAAATATTTCTGGTGTATGCCCCCTATAAACACTTAATTTATCGTTACGATTAGATATATGAATTTCATGGACAATTATATCTACATTAGAATCCTCATTGAGGACATCTAGTACATTGTTTAAATGATCTTCATTAGCTAGTGTTCTTCCCTCAATAGGATTTGTATAAGTACTGCCGACTAAATTAAACTTAGTTAATATTTGATTATATGATTTTTCACTTAACCGAGGAATAGAGAAACCTGCTTTAGAAAAAACATTTGCCATTTCAGTTGCATGTCCCCCAGAAAGGGCTAAAACCCCAAGGTTATAACCAGATTGCTTGGGAGGATCTAATTTAGCTAAGAGTTTTGCTGTTTCAAACATTTCATCCATATTGTCTATTTTTATAGCATTACATTGAATCAACATATCATCCCAGATTTTAGGGTTAGATGTTTTTGAAGTGGAGTGGGAAGCAACGGCACGTTCAGCGTCATCAGTTTCTCCTACTTTCCAGATCATTGTTGGTTTTATTTTTGAAATTTCTTTTAATTGTTTGAAAAAATCTTTTCCACTTCTTATTCCTTCGAGATACATTCCGATGACTTTGGTGTCATCATCATTTGCTAAATATTTTAGATAGTCGTGACTATCTAAAATGATGCCATTCCCCATACTAACTAATTTACTTACTTTGAGGTCATGAAATGCACTACCTTGTGCAAATGCTACGGATTGTGAGCCACTTTGTGATATAAATGCCAAATTTCCATATTCTCCATGGTATCTACCTAGGTTAACTCCAATACCTAATTTCGGATTAAATATTCCCATACAATTTGGTCCAACAATTTTCAAATTTCCTTCTATTGCGATACGTTCGATTTCTTTTTCAAGCTCAATACCTTCAGGTGTGCCTGTTTCACTGAATCCCGCGGTGTATAAATGAACGCCTATAACTTTTTTTGTTGCACAATCTTTCAATATCCTAGGTACAATTTGAGCTGGTACTGATACTATTACCAAATCTATACTTTCTGGGACATCTAATATTGATGGGAAACTATCAAAACCTAACTCTTTTGCGCTTGCCCATTCATTTCGATCTACATTTACATGGTATTTTTTACCTTCAAATGGCTGTATTGTTCTAAGCCACATATGGTTGTCAACTGATTTTGAACCAACAACTGCAATACTTTGTGGTTCTAGTACTCTATCTAAACTATCCATTTGAACTTCCTTTTGAAACTAATTCTAGACTTCCATTATTTATATACAAATCATTGTTATCAGTATAAATTTCTTCTAATAACAACTTTTCAATACACTCTTGTTGGGTGGATAATTTTGATAAAACATCTATAGCCTTATAAAGTGTTTCAACATTTGGAGGAGTAAGATTTTTGTATTGATCTAACAATATTTTTGATGCAATTGGTTGAGCTACCATTTCTTTTGCGTCTTTTTTCTCTAAAGGAGGTATTCTATAGCTACAATCATTCCAAATATCAATAGATTGTTGACCAAATCCAAAAAATATAACATATCCAAACAAAAAATCTTTTTGCAAGCCTAAAGTAAGCTCGGTAGGGTTATTTTGAGGTTTCCCGATTTTAAATCCAAGTGAAATAAAAAAGTTATGCAATTCCTCTAGATTAAAAAATATTTTTTTTCCAGTTTGGAGATCTTCTAATACTGTTAAAGATTTTTTCATAGCCTAAATTGCTCTATTCGTATTTAATTTAAAGACCTATTAAGTAATCAGTAATTTAATTTAATAAATGCTACATATTATCTAAATAAGATGAATCAATACTACAGAAATTGTCACATAAGTCAATTTTTTAAATCTAGTTGATAGTAAATTATTGAGATTTAGATATTTTTAAAAAACATCCAGGTATTACTAAGGTTAGTGGCATTAAAGCTATTATTATCAGAGCAGGAATATATGATCCAGTATAATCGGTGAAAGTTCCTATAAAAATTGGAGATACCACTGAGGCAAAATTACCTGTTGTGAGTATTGCCGCTGTAACTATTCCAACTTTTGAGGCATCGACATATGGAAGTTCCATAGGTATCGTAATGATACTTACGATAAATATCGACATAAACATTCCAATACCTGCAACACTTATTATTAGAAGTATTTCACTTGCACCAAATACTGATCCAAAAGCAAATAAAGGTAAAACTGTTCCTGATGATATCAATAGTAATTTACGACTATAAAATTTAGATAAAATCACTCCACTTATTGGATTTGATATTGCATTGATTAAAGGGATGATTGATACTATTGACCCTGCTTCAGCTAAAGTCATATCTTTAAATTCATTATAGTACGTTGGTAACCATGCACTATATCCAACAAAAAGTGTAAGGGGCCCAATAGTTCCTAATGCAAGTAATAATACATTACGGTTAAAAATGAACGGTAAATTTTCACGCATAGAAAAATGAGTTTTATTTACTTTGTTTTTTGAAGTACGACCACCGATTGTCCAACAAAGAGTAGCAAAAGCAGGTATCATGCTATAAAAAAACAAGGTCGTATTCCATCCTACACCATTAGCGATAGGTATCGCTAATAATACCCCCAATGAAACACCCAAAGCTCGACCTGATTCATTGATTCCATTCATAATTGATAATTCTTTGGGTTTGAACCATTCCATAGTAATTGCACTAGTAGTTGGTATAGAAATAGCAGCCCCAATACCAAATAAAATTCTTAATAAGATTATTATTATGAAGGAGTCTACAAATGGAAGTAACAGACCTGAAGACATTAAACTTCCACTTAAGATCATTGCATTTTTGGAACTTATTTTGGAAATTAAAAAACCCCCTGGTAATAGAAATAAAGCCATTACAAAAGTCACAGAAGATATTAATAAACCAACTATTCCTTTATTAATGTCATAATTTTCCATAATTGAAAGAAATAAGGGGGAAGGTGCCATAAAATTTAAACCAAGTCCAATTTGTATTAGGAATAAAATGGACTGAATTACCCATCGGTAGTAACTATATTGTGGATTTTGCATATTAGAGCCTATAGTATTTTTTGCATGATGTGTTCTCGATCAATATGTGGTCCTACAAAATAATTATACTCTCCTATTTTTTGAAAGCCATGTTTTTGATAAAATTGGATTGCAATTTTATTATCGTTATAAACTCCTAGATAAATCGATTTATTTTTTTCTTCAATCGATTTATCAAAAACGTATTTAATTAGTTGGCTTCCAATACCAGAATGTTTTTTATTAGGATCAACATATAGTCTATGCAATTCATTACCTGGATATACAGGATTATTAACTGGTAATTCTAGTTTCCCGTACTTAGCATATGCAATAATTATATTATCTTCTTTTATAATTATAGTTTTATTGTTGGAGTTGTTTATTTGGTTCGTGAAGTATTTTTCTGAACAGGTTTTCTCAAGATGGTTTTGTAGATCTTCTTGTTTGTAATGTCTGAAAGTATCACTAAATGTTTTACCTGCAAATTGTGATAGTTGTGTTATATCGTCAATAGAAGCTAGTTGTATTTTGTACATTATGATAATCGTTTCATAGCAATAAAAAGTTCAGAGGAAGATAGAATTTTGATTCATCATTCCTTACTTGAAAATTAGTTTAGAAGTCTAGTCTAAATTTCTAATCATAATATACCACATTAAACAATTCTTCTTTTTCTATAACAATCTTGGTTATTGATAAAATCATTGCATTAAATAGATAAAATCTATATCATTATATAGAGAAATATTTAAAATAATTGTGGATGTTTGGGTGGCCAAATAATTAAGGATTGGTTGAATTATGAATATCCATGAATTTCAAGCAAAAAAACTCTTTGCAGATTACTCTATACCTGTTCCAGAAGGTTCTGTCGCTACAACTCCTCAAGAAGCAATTGAAATTTCGGGTATCTATAATAATAAAGTCGTTGTTAAAGCACAAATTCATGCAGGTGGAAGAGGTAAGGCTGGCGGCGTAAAATTATTTTCTGATTCAAAAGAAATTGAATCCTTTTCAGCTAATTTATTAGGATCTAATTTAATTACTGCCCAAACTGGTAAATCAGGGGTTCCAGTCAATAAACTATTAGTAGAAAAGATTTATGATATTCATCGTGAGATTTATCTAGCAATAATTATTGATGCTGTGACAAAATCGATAATTTGTGTTGCTAGTGAATTTGGTGGGGTCAATATTGAAGAAGTTGCGGAGAGCAATCCAGATAAAATATTTACAGTTGTTGCAGACCCAATATTAGGATTGCAACCATATAAATTAAGACTATTGGCTAAAAAATTAAATATTACTAGTGACCTTATTCGGTCTTTTTCCGGGTTAGCCACGAGTGCTTACAACCTTTTTGTTGAGAATGATTGTTCTATGGTTGAGATAAATCCTTTGGTAATAACAAATGACAGATTACTTCTTGCTTTGGATGCGAAAGTAAATATTGATGATGATGCATTATTTAGACATCCAGAATTAGTACACTTAAGAGATATTAATCAAGAGGACGAGAGAGAAACTCGCGCGGATAAAAGCAATATTAATTATGTGAAATTAGATGGTAATGTTGGCTGCTTAGTTAATGGAGCAGGGCTTGCAATGGCCACAATGGATGTAATTTCAGAATCTGGTTCACAACCCGCTAACTTTTTAGATATAGGTGGCGGATCAGATGAAGATAAAGTTGCTGAAGCTATGAAAATAATTTGTTCAGATACTGATGTTGATAAAATATTCGTAAATCTTTTTGGAGGTATCCTGCGGTGTGATGTAGCAGCCCGAGGAATTGTTCAAGCTAGTAAAGAAACAACAATACCACCAATTATTGTAAGAATGCTGGGGACAAATGCTGATGAAGGGGCACAAATATTATTAGATTCATCATTAGAGGTTAAATTAATTCATGATTTACATGATGCTAGGAAAGAGTTTTTAAAATCATGAGTATTTTAGTAAATAATAAAACTAAATTGGTTGTACAGGGAATTACTGGTAGGGAAGGTAGTTTCCACGCCTTAAGGTGTAAAAACTATGGAACAAACTTAGTAGCAGGAGTAACTCCAGGTCAAGGTGGTAATAAGTTTGACGAGACCGTACCAATTTTTGATACTGTGGAAGAAGCAGTTCGTATGACTGGGGCAAATACTTCTTTGATATTTGTGCCTCCACCATTTGCAATTGAAGCAATATCGGAGTCTATAGATTCAGGAATTGAGGTAATTGCTTGCATTACAGAAGGTGTACCAGCTTTAGATTCCTTAAAAATTTATAATTATTTACAAAACTCACCATCTATTTTGGTTGGTCCTAATTGTCCTGGAATGATTTCTCCTAATGACCATTGTAAAGTTGGAATTATGCCTGGAAGTATTCATTTGCCTGGAAGAATAGGTGTTGTATCAAGAAGTGGAACTTTAACCTATGAAGCAGTAGGGCAATTAAGTAATTTGGGAATTGGTCAATCGACATGTGTAGGAATTGGTGGTGATTCAATTACTGGAACATCATTTATTGATATGTTAGAAATGTTTGAAAAAGATGATGATACTGATGCTGTAGTTTTAATTGGGGAAATAGGTGGAACAAAAGAACAAGAAGCAGCTGAATATATTAAAACTAATTTTCACAAACCCATTTTTGGTTTAATTGTAGGAGCTAGTGCTCCTAGAGGTAAACGTATGGGGCATGCTGGTGCAATAATAACGGGAAAATCTGCTAGAGCATCAGAAAAAGTTAAGGCTCTTTCTTCTGCAGGCGTAGAAATTATTCCAACAACTAGTGACATAGGAAACACTGTAAAATACTCATTAAAATTATAATTATTGTTCCCTTTCGAAGTAGTATAGCCTGAGAATAAGCTTATGCTATAATCCCAAAGTATTATGAATTAAGGGAGATGTAGATGTCACAGGCAAAATACGCTGAATTGGTCTTACTTGGTACAGGAGGTGGTCCTAGAATATGGGCAGCCCGTTCTCAGCCTGCTAGTGCGATAATTGTAGACGGTATTGTCTATATTGTTGATGCAGGAAATGGTGTAACTGTTCAGCTGGCAAAAGCTGGAATAGACACCAATGCAATAAAATCAGTATTCATAACACATAATCATTCAGATCATGTTGCTGATTATGGGACTCTACTCTTACGAACCTGGCAGAGTGGCCATAAAGGACCTATAAATTGTTTTGGACCTCCGCCACTCAAAAAAATGACTAATGCATACATAGACTATATGGATTGGGATATTAATCTGAGAATTCAACATGAAGGTAGACCTGATTTCAGATCTATGCTGAATGTGTCTGAAATTAGAGACAATACTACAGTTTATCAAGACTCAAATGTAAAGGTGGATTGTTTAAAAGTGCCTCATGGAGAGGCTGATCCTTCTTTCGCATATCGTTTTGAAATTGACAATAAGGTAATAGTCTTTTCAGGAGACACCTCAAAAAGCGAAGAACTAATAAATTTTTCTTCACAAGCGGACATACTTGTACATGAAGTCATAAATCTCCAAGGTGTAGATGCAATTGTCAAAAATACCTACCCTGGTAATGAAGCATTTAGGAATCATATAATTGAGGGACATACCTCGATGGCAGAAGTAGGTGAGGTTGCAAGGAAAGCAGAGGTAAAAACTTTGGTTCTCAATCATTTTGTGCCGACAGGGTCGCCAGTATTGGACAAAGAAGAAATTTGGTTAGCTGGTGTAGGTGAAAACTTTGAAGGATCAATAATTGTAGGAACAGATTTAAAAAAGATACCAATTTAACTCAATCAATTTGAAAATAATTTATAAGGACCAATATGGAGAAATTAATCGATCAAAATGAAGTAGAAGATTTCCTTAGATCATGGAAAGATGGTGTGCTTGGGATTGCGAGAGCTTATCGAGAAGACAAAAATTATAAAGAGGTAGCCAAATCTTTTATCCAGACACATTATGCTTTTGAAGATGGCGATGTTTTATTCAAACCAACCTATACAACTGAAGTCGTTTTCAGAAATAATCTTGAATCTGCTTTATCATACTTTATTGCTGGCAATATTTCTGAAGATTCTGGTTTTGCCATAAAACCCTGGGAAGATATCAATGTTTCAAACATTAGTTTTTTAATTGAAGATGGTTTATGTGCAGTTCATGGAGTACTATACTTGAAGTCATTAAATTCTAATAATCAAACTAAAATAGCATTTACATTTATTCTGGATAAGATTAATGAAAGTTTGAAAATTAAAGTTCATCATTCTTCTCCATTGACTTAAGGAGTTAGTTATAACTTATTTAGACATAGGAATACTATCTGTATCATCATTTGTCACCTCTGCATTAACTGCAGTAGTGGGCGCAGGGGGAGGAACTGCATTGATCGCGATTATGCTACAGATTATGCATCCATCCGTTGCTATCCCAATTCATGGAATCCAGCAACTAAGTTCGAATACAACTAGGGTTATATTATTTTGGAAACAGATGTCATGGCCTATTATTCTTCGATTCTCACTATTAATGCCTATAGGAGTTTGGATGGGGTTGAAAGTTTTTCAAGGATTACCAGTAGAAATTATTCAAATACTCATCGGATCTTTTATTTTATTTTCTCTTGCGATACAACAGTTAGCTAAAAATAGAAATAAAGACTTTCCTCTTTGGGGATTTTATCCATTGGGATTAATTACAGGAGCTTTAAATATGTTAGTAGGTGTAATTGCTCCTATTTTAGGCGTGTTAGTGATTAGAAAAGAATTATCTAAAGAATCTATTGTTGGAACCTTAGGATTTTTTGGCTTTATAGGGAATCTACTAAAAATTATTGGATTTACAATAGTTGGTTTCAGTTTTATGAAATATTCATTAGCAATAATTTGCGTAATTCCTTCAGGGATATTAGGGACTTATATAGGACGTATAGGTTTAAGTAAACTTAATGAAAAGTACTTTTTAATATTATTCAGGATAGTTCTTATTATTTTAGCAATTAAGCTTATTGCTATTGATGGATTAGAAATAGATAAATTGGTATGAAATTTATAAACTGAGTGGTAAAATCACTGCTGTTAAGTAAAAGTTGGAAACTAAATTATAGTTCGATTAATGCTTAAAACATACAACACCTATCGTAATCGTAAATAAAGAACCTTTAATTTTCTATCATGAGTTTTTAAGGAAAAATTTGAATAAAAGTATTGTTGATTTATTTAAAAGCATCACACCTATAATTCAAGCACCAATGGCTGGTGTTACTAATCCTAAATTAGTAGCTGCAGTTTCAAATTCTGGTGCTATGGGTAGTTTTGGATTTGCATATAGTACTGTAGAAAAGATTTATTCAGATTTAAAGGAAGTAAGAAACCTTACAAAACAACCAATCAATACTAATTTTTTTATTTTTAAAGAATTACAAACTCCAACTGAAAGCGATTACAAACAAGCTATAGAAATCTTACAGAGCTTACCTATAACTAATTCTATTGAATACTCTATACCTTCGCCTCCATTTTTTCCTGAATTAGAGGAACAACTTGAACCTATATGGGAATATAAACCTGAGTTATTAACATTCCATTTTGGTATACCACCAAAACATGTAATTAAGAAAGCGCATTTACTAGGTATGCAGGTTGGAGTAACAGCTACTTGTTTAGATGAAGCACAAGCAATTGAAAATTCTGGTGTCGATTTTATAGTAGCACAAGGAATTGAAGCTGGAGGGCATAGAGGTACTTTTGATGCAACTGGTGAAAATGATACAAAATTGAGTACCATAGATTTACTAAAATCTTTGACTTCTCATTGTAGAATACCGATTATTTCTGCCGGCGGGATAATGGAAGGAAAAGATATTAATAATGCTCTAAATAATGGTGCACTGGCTGTTCAAATGGGTACAGCATTTCTATGCTGCGATGAGGCCGGTAAAAGTTCTTTATATAGAGATGCTATCCGCGCCCAAAAAGAAAGAGATACAGCATATACAAATGGATTTTCAGGTAGATGGGCACAAGGTATTAAGAATGAATTCATTAAATTAATGGATAAACAATTTGTTTTACCATTTCCTTTTCAAAATTTAATTACAGGTTCATTAAGATCATTTGCTGAAACTAACAATGATATAGAATATCAAAGTCTTTGGGCGGGGCAAGAATATAAAAAGATACGTGTATTACCAGCAAATAAATTGATAGCTGAATTAATTAAACAAATGAAAAATGCTAATACTGTTTAAGTCTAGAAATTAGAATATTTGCTATACTAATTGCAACAAACCAATAATTTCCACATGAGCATCTCTGTATTTTAGTGTTGGTGTTGAAGGTTTGTTATAATCAATTAGTCCTTCTTTAAGTTATACAGAGTCTTGGAAGGACTTGATTTTGTACCTGACTAATCTTTTATTCTTCGGATGAGTTCCATCTTAGAGATCTCTCAACTGCTTTACTCCAACCTGATTTTAATAGCTCTCTTTTTTTAGCTGGCATTGTAGGAGAAAAAGAGCCTCCATTTTCCCATTTATCTGAAAGCTCTTTCATATTAGACCAGAAACCACTGCCAATACCTGATAAATAAGCGGCTCCTAATAGTGTAGATTCAGACGTGGCAGAACGTTGGATATTAAAGTTAGATATATCAGATTGAAATTGCATTAGAGTATCGTTAACTGAAGCTCCTCCATCAGCTTTAAATTCCTTAAGTGAAATATTTGATTGATCAATCATCAAATTAATTACATCATCGCATTGGTAAGCAATAGACTCTATCGCAGCTCTAGCAATATGTCCTCGGTTACTACCCCCTGTAATACCTTGTATAGTGGCTCGGGCTTCAGGATCCCAGTAGGGGCTCCCTAATCCAGAAAATGCAGGTACAAAAAATACTCCACCATTATCTTCCACACTTAAAGCTAAATCCTCAACGTCTGAAGAATTATTAATAATCTTCATTTGATCTCTCAACCATTGTATTGTGGAACCTGCCGAAAATACTGCACCTTCAAGAGCATAAGAAACCTGCCCATTTAAGCTCCATGCGATTGTGGTTAAAAGTTCTTTTCCTGTAGAAATCAATTCAGTACCTGTATTAATTAATAAAAAGGCCCCTGTTCCATAGGTGACTTTAACCATTCCTGGTTCAAAACAACCTTGCCCAAACAAAGCACTTTGTTGATCACCAGCTATTCCAGATAAAGTTATAGAAGGGTTATTTAATCCAAAGGATACATGAGATAATTCACCACTTGATGGTACAACCTCAGGTAGCATTGATTTAGGAATATTCATGATATTGAGAAGCTCATCTGACCATTCTAATTTATTAATATCAAAAAGCATTGTTCGACTTGCATTAGTTATATCAATAATGTGACTTGATCCATTTGAGAAGTTCCAAACTAACCATGAATCTACAGTACCGAAAGCCAAAGAGTCATTCTCAGCTAATTTACGAGCTCCAGCTACATTATCCAAAATCCAACAAATCTTAGTTGCGGAAAAATATGGATCTATTGTTAACCCGGTAGTATTTTTTATACTTTGGGATAATCCTTTATCTATAAGTGTATTACAGTAATCAGTAGTTCTCCTACATTGCCAAACTATTGCGTTATAGATAGGTTTACCAGTAGTTTTATCCCACACAATAATTGTTTCTCTCTGATTGGTAATACCAACAGATATAATCGAAGAAAATTGTATGTTACATTCATCTAATAATTTACTTACTGTGTTTGAGACACTTTCAAAAATTTCTATTGGATCTTGTTCTACCCAACCAGGCTTAGGATAAAATTGTTTTATCTCTTGGTATCTTGAAGCAAGCAATTTACCATCCTGATTTACAATTCCTGCTCTTGTTCCTGTAGTTCCCTGATCAATTGATAATATATATTCTGGATTTTTCATAATTAAATTAACTTAGTTCTCATAAGGCTTTGCGAAGGATTATAGCACACTAGGTATAAATGATATTTATGCTAATTCATTTGGTTTTTAATCAAATTTGAAAACAATGTAGCTCGTGTTAAAATTTCGACATGTTGAATGCATGTAAGACAACTAAAATATATTGCCGCGTAAATTGCCCTCCAGGAAGGCGTACAAAACCAGAAAACAGAGTAATGTTTTATAGCGCTGAAGATGCAGAAACATCTGGATACAGAGCTTGTAAGGTTTGTAAACCTCTTGATGAGAGCTATCAAGGTCCCTGGAAACCTAAGAATCAACGACGGATATAGAAAATGGTTAAAGTATGAAAAGAAGTAATAATCAAATACTTATATATGTTTTTATTTTTATAGCACTAACAGTATTATTGGCACGTCTTTTTTAGGTTTAAATTAATGGAGCGGAAGACGGGATTCGAACCCGCGACCCTCTCCTTGGCAAGGAGATGCTCTACCACTGAGCCACTTCCGCAATTAAGGTGTTAATTATGCCGAGGGGCGGATTTGAACCACCGACACGAGGATTTTCAGTCCACTGC